>JBBQMI010000330.1:0-3485 GCA_038328825.1 Acidimicrobiia bacterium
CACCGGTCGGCGACTCGGGCCTGGAACGTGTAGACGGCGTGACGTTCGATGCGCGCATTGTCCGGGTGCACGTCCCACGGCTGGAGGAGCGTCCACGCGGTCGATTCTTGACCGAGCTCGTCGTGCGACTCGTCGGGCAGGCGCATGAACTCCCACCGCCGGCGGCCCGGTCCTCCCGATACCGCGGTCGTCGGCCGATTCGGATCGCAGATCTGGAGGTTGATCGGATCGAACACTCGAGACTCGTCGAGGATGACGTCGACGATCAGCCAGTCGTAGAAGAACCCGCGGTCGTCGCTGGCGATGTCGAGGAGCTCGCGCACGGTCGAGTTCGCGCCGTCGCACGCGACGACGTACCGCGCTCGGACCGCGCCGCCGGAGCTGCAACCGACGGTGACGGCGTCGTCGTTCTGATGTATCGCGTCGACCGCGACGCCTCGACGGATCTCGCGCGTCGGCAACGAGTCGGCCCGCGCGGCGAGGACCGCCTCGAGCTCGGGCTGGCAGAACATCGACGAGAACGGCCAGCCGGATGCCGCCGTGCCGACGCGCCCGAAGCGGAGCAGCGTCGTGCCCGCGGCGTTGCGCCACTCGTACACCTCCGCGGGTTCGGACACCGCGCGCACTTGGTCGCCGACACCACAGGACTGGAGGAGGCGGCCGACGTCGTAGTCGAAGTGCACGGCGCGCGGCAGCGTGTAGGGCGCAGGCCATCGCTCGAGGATGACGACGGACCGGCCGAGCTGAGCGAGCAGCACCCCGAGCACGAGTCCGGACGGCCCCGCGCCGACGATTGCGACATCGCAATCGACGGGGGTCACGGCTGCCTCAGCGCCTGGTGGCCCCAGGCACTGATGCGGTCGTACTCACGGTTGTCATCCCAGTCGTCGCCGACGACGCGCGCGCCGTGACCGAACTCGATCTGGAAGCCGGCGGGCGTCTGCAGGTAGAAGCTGAACATCCCGTCGTTGTCGTGACGGCCGAGCCCGTTGGGGATGGCGAGGTCGGTGGCCCACGCACGGTCGAAGGCGGCGCCGACGTCGTCGCGGTCGTTCGTCTCGAACATGACGTGGTGCAGCTTCTGGGGCAGGTCGAAGGGCGCCTTCGCGACGGCGACGGTGTGGTGGCGTTCGTTGCAGTGGTAGAAGCGGACCTCGAGCTCGACGCATTCCATGATCTCCATCTCGAGCCAGTCGGACTGGGCGAGCCCGAGGCCGTCGACGAGGAACCGGTTCGTCTCGTCGGCGGCAGTGGTGGCGATCACGACGTGTCCGAAGCCAACGCCATCGGTGAGGAAGCCGCCGGGCACGAGTGGAGACGAGTACGGGCCGGTCGCCTCGTCGAGACCCTCGACGAGCTCGACCGCGACGCCCCACGGAGCCATGGCGCGCACCAGGCGCGTGACACGACGGGCGCGCCGGTCGTCGTCGGTGCCCTCGGTGACGGCGAAGCCGGCGGCGGCGATGCGCTCGACGGTGGCGTCGAAGGCCCGGGCGTCGACGGCTTCGAAGCCGACGAACGCGACGTCGTTCGCCGGACCTGGCTGCACGATCACGCGGTGCGCACGGTCGTCGTTGCGCCATGTGATGGTGCCGTTGCCGGCGGGCTCGCCCCGGATGAGGCCGATGACCTCGCCCAAGAACGGCGTGAGGGAGTTCGGGTCGGCGACTTCGATGCCGACGTACGCGATCTCGAGCTCGTGGTTCATGCGTTCGCTCCGTTCCAGAGCGCCTTGGCCAACAGGCTGCGCAGCGTGTCGACCTCGGCCGAGGACAGGTGGGACCACTGGCGGCGGTGGAACTCCTGGAGCTTCGGGGTCACGCGCGCGAACACCCTCTGCCCTTCGGCCGTGGCCCGCACCAGCACGCCTCGCCGGTCGGCCGGATTCGGCAACCGCTCGGCGAAGCCGGCGTTCTCCAGGCGGTCGACGAGCCGGGTCGTGTCCGACGCCCGGTTCAACAAGCCGTCGGCGACCGCGCCCATCGGCACGCCGGCTGCAGGATCGTCCGCGAGGCACAGGGTCCACAGGGCCACGTACTGCTGGTGCGTGATCCCGTCGGCCAGGCAGATCTCCTCGAGCGCGTCGAGGCTCCGGTTGGCGAGCAGCAACGTGTTGACGTGGACGTCCCTGCCCACCCGCACTGCTCGCGGTTCCCTCACCATCGCTGCGCCCTGCATGCTCAGATTCTACGTCGCAACGATATTCGTGGCAACAAGTTTCTCGAGATCTCGATCCGACGGCAGCACGCGTCCCGGGCCTGGCCTTCGGGACCAAAATGGCGAACCGACCGCATCGAGCGAGGCAGCCGAGCGGCCCGGGTAAGTTCTCGACCAGCGCGCCCGATCGGCGCCCTGGGTCCGGGGGGAAACCGAACATGATGCACCGTCGCGCAGGTCTCATCGCCACCGGTGTCGCTGTGGCGCTTGTCCTGTTGGCATGCCGACCGATCGACCCCTGGCACCATCGACCACCTCCCGTGGACCGCGCGCGCTCCATCCTCCCGCCCGGCAACTACGGCGGCCTCCCCACCTCCGCGAACTCCCTCGATCAACTCCCGCTCTACGACGGGCTGACGCCTTTGCGCGGCAACGTCACCGACTCCGACATCGACCGGTTGTTCCTCCCCGAGGACTTCAAGCCGATCGGTGCGACCCGGGACGAGCCCACCGGTCGACCGGGTACGACGATCACCTACGACAGCTACGGCATTCCGCATGTGACCGGTCGAACCCGAGCCGACCTCGCCTTCGGTGCCGGATGGGTGACGGCGCGCGACCGTGGTCTGTTGCTGCAGCTCGGGCGGGGCCCGGCGCGCGTCGCCGTTGCCGACGTCCCTGGGATCAACGCGTTCGGTCTCGTCACCAGCGGTCAGTCATTCGTGCCGAGTGCCGCCACGGAGCAGCTCATCACCGACCAGGTCGAGCTCATCAAGCAGACGTACGGCGCGCGTGGCGTCGAGATGCTCTCGGAGATGCAAGCCGAGGCCGACGGCATGTCGGCCTATTTCCGGACACACGGCAACACCGAGCCACCGGCCACGGTGAACGACGTCATCGCGGTCACTGCGTTCATCGGTTCGATCTTCGGAGCCGGAGGCGGTGCCGAGGCGTCGAACGCCGAGTTCCTCTCGCGCCTGCAGAACCACCTCGGCGACGACACCGGTCGCAAGGCATGGGAAGACGCCATGCTGTTCGACGATCCGGAAGCGCCGACGACGCTGCAGCAACGGTTCGACTACGGGATCTTCACGGGCGGGCAGGTAACCGGCTCGGTCGCGATCGACGAGGGTTCCGTCGTCTCGCTCGATCCGCGCACTCCTCCCACGGAGGTGGTCGCACCGACTCCGGCAGCAGGAGCGCCGGCCGCCGTTCCCGAGCCCGCAACGACCACCACGACCACCACAAGCACCACGAGCACCACGACGACCAGCACCTCCAGCACGACCGGCACGACCAGCACGACCGGCACGACCGGCACGACCGGC
>JBBQMI010000331.1:0-3466 GCA_038328825.1 Acidimicrobiia bacterium
CCTCGAGAGCTTCGCGACGCACCAAGCGGACGAATTCGGGGTGTTCCTCGAAGAACTGGAACGCGGCGCGCAGCACCCGTTCGACCTGGGGCCAGCCCTCGCGGTCCGGCGAGGCGACGGCCTGTTCCACGAGCGAGAGCCAGTCGGCAAACGATTCCAGCAACACCGCCCGGTAGAGCGCTTCCTTCGACGGGAAGTGGTGCAAGAGGCTGGGTCGTCGGATGCCGACTTCGTCGGCGATCTCGGTGAGGCTCGTCCCGGCTAAGCCGTGGTCGGCGAACTTTCGGAGGGCGACATCGAGGATCAGGGCTTTCGTCCCCGATCCTGTCGCTTCCATCTGCGTTCGCTCCGGTGGCTCAGTGGCGCGGGTGCGCGCCGAGCGGTCGGTTCCGACCCTCGCACCAGGGTAGGCGCTTCCGGGACCCCCGACGGTACCTATGCGCTCGGGGCGAGCGCCCGGATGACGCGGCGGGTGTCGTCGGGCCCGGCGAGGATCGCCGGAGCGGGGGTGGTGATCCCGTTGTCGACGTACCGCTGCAGGTGGGCCCGGCACTCCTCGGGCGAGCCGTGGACGACCAGTTGGTCGATCAGCTCGTCGGGGATGGCTTCGGTCGCGCCCTTCCGGTCGCCGGCGTTCCAGAGGTCCCACATCGGTGTGAGCATCTCCCCGCGGCCGAGCCAGTCGTGGAATGCGGCGTAGACCGGCACGTTGAGGTACGCGGCGATCATCCGGCGGGCGACGAAGCGGACGGCGTCGCGGTCCTCCGACGGCAGCACGAAGATCCGCGCCGCGAGCTCCTTGCCGTTCACGTAGGGCGCGACGGTCCGCACGTCGTCGGCCGACAGCCAGTTGACGATTGCGCCGTCGCCTTCGGTGCCGGCGAGGGTGAGCATCCCCTGGCGCAGCGCGCCGACGAGGATCGGCGGTGGCTCGTCGATCTTCACGCCGAGGCGGAAGCCGCGCACCGAGAACGTCTCGTACTCCTCGGTGACCTTCTCGCCCGAGAGCGCGGCGCGCAGGAATCGGATGGTGTCGCGCACCCGCTGGTAGGGCTTCTCGAAGGGGATGCCGTTCCACCGTTCGACGATCACGTTCGACGACGTACCGAGCCCGAGCGCGACCCGTCCGGGCGCGGCGTCGACGAGGCTCGCGACGGTCTGCGCAAGCAACGCCGGACCGCGGGTGTACGCGGGGACGACCGCGGTGCCGAGTCGCAACGTGGGGGTCCACGCGGCCGCGAGCGCGAGCGGTGTGAACGCGTCGTGACCGTCGGCCTCGCTCGACCAGATGTCGGTGTACCCGAGATCGACGAGCTCCTCGAACCACGACCGGTGCTCGTGGAGCGGGACGCCGTTGAACGGGATCGTGATGCCCCAACGCTGCGTCGGTGTCATGGTCTCGCCTCCAGGTCTTCTCGCCACATCCGGACGATGGTCGACTGGCTCGCCGTACCCAGCAGGGTTCCGTCTTCCGCCCACAGGTGCACGAGTCCGTGGCCGAAACCGTCGCGCACCGCGTGCACCCGCACGTCGGCGAGCACCCAGTCGGTGGCGAAGCGACTCGCCACCCGCAGGGTGTTGTCGAGGCTGTTGCCACCGGCGCGCTGACCGAGCGCCTGGCCGATCCCGAACGGCACGTAGTCGCCGACGATCGCGAGGGCCCCGGCCGACATCTCGAGCAGCCCGGGGAGTCGGACCCAGAGCGCGGAGCGACCGTTGCCGGGCTCCGCGGGGAAGTCCTCCATGTTGCGCGCGTTGGCGAGTCGCATCTCCAGCCGGCTGAGGATCGTGTTCTGGTGCCGCTCGAAGAGAGTTCGCGGTGGGCAGTCGTCGGGTGCGCGCACGTCGGGTCGGATCGCCCACTCACCCGTGAGCGGCACGGATCGTTCTCCGAGCGCGGCGTTGACGGTGAGGATCTCCTCGCCGTCGGCACGCGCCACGGCGCGGGCCTGGGAGATCTGGTGACCGCGCACGACCTCGTCGACGGTGATGTCGAGGATCGACGGTGGTCGCGCGTACGAGAGGTACTGCGCAGTCGCCCATACCGTGGGTCGGCCGGTGGTGAGCTCGAGCGCGACGAGGCTCGCGCCCAGTCCGCAACCACCGAAGAGCGTGCCCATCCCCGAACAGAGCTCCGGGACCACCGGGAGGCGCCAGTGCAACGGGTCGTCGGTCGGCAACAACCCGTAGAAGGCCTGAGCGTCCATCGCCCGAAACCTACCGGCAACGCGCGAGGTCGGGTTCAGGCCTGGGTGGGCCCGGGGCGGGTTCGGGTCGCTATCCGATACTCCTCCGGGACACCGTGGCGTCGGAGGCGTTCGTACACGACGATCGCGCCGATCGGGCCGGTGAGGAGCACGGCCGCTGCGAACCACCACGACCAGCGCATGGCAGGCGTGATCATGATGAGCATGGCCGCGAAGGCGAGCACGGTCAGGCCGTGGATCGACCCCATGATCGCGGTCCCGACCGCGTGACCCGATACCCAGAATCCGAACAGCAGGCTGTACGTCACCGCTTCGGTCCAGCACATCCACCGGAGGGCCCGAGCCTTGCGCTCCAGCTCGGACGACGTGGCATCGACGAAATCGGGCACGACCCCAACGTACGGCGGAAAACCCCGTGGTTCACATCGGGCTGGGTGCAAACATCGGGTGATGGACAACACGGTGGTGCTGGAGGCCCACGGCCTCGTGAAGGACTACCCGCGTGCCCGTGCCGTCGACGGGGTCGACCTCCTCGTGCACGCGGGCGAACGGGTCGCGCTCCTCGGTCCGAACGGTGCCGGGAAGACGACCACGTTGTTCATGGTGCTCGGTGTGGTCGCGCCCGATGAGGGTTGGGTCGAGATCAGCGGCCGCAGGATCGAGCACGGTCGGAGCCGGGCCGCGGAAGACATCGGGTTCGCCGCGGGCTACCTCCCGCTCGCCGAACGGCTCCGCGTGCGCGAGTACCTGAAGCTCTACGGGCAGTTGTACGGCCTCCGTGACCCGCGCCCGCAGATCGCCGCCGGCCTGGAGCGGTTCGGGATCCCGCACCTCGCCGACGCGATGGGCACCGAGCTGTCGTCGGGTCAGCGGACGCTCGTCGGGATCGTCCGGGCGACCCTCCACCGACCGCGGCTGCTCGTACTCGACGAGCCGACGGCCTCGCTCGACCCCGAGGTCGCGCTCCGGGTCCGCAACGGCCTCCGCGAGATCTGCGACGACGACGGTACCGCCCTCCTCATCACGAGTCACGACATGGCGGAGGTCGAACGCGTCTGTGACCGGGTCGTCTTCGTCTCGGCGGGCCGGGTGGTGGCCAACGGGAGCCCCGAGGAGGTCGCCGCGACCTACGGCCGAGGCGACCTCGAGAGCGTCTTCCTCCACCTGGCGGCCGAACGGGCCGCCCTCGACGACGAGCGCCCGGCATGACGCTCACCCGCACCGATCTCAACACGAGCTGGCTCCGGATCCGGGCCATC
>JBBQMI010000332.1:0-3464 GCA_038328825.1 Acidimicrobiia bacterium
TCTGGAGTGGTCGTCGGGAGATGAGCGAGGCTGCGCTCGATCCCGGCGAGCTGGGCGTAGTAGCGCCACCGTTCGTCGACGTCTGCTTGTGCGAGCGCACGGAGCTCGTCGGCTTCCGCCGGGTTCGCGCGCGCGAGCATCGCGAATCGTCCCTCGGCGTCGAGGAAATCGGCGAGCGGGATCGACGGCGCCTTGCTGTCCAGGTGGAACGGATGCGTGTGCTCGTCCAGCCCGGGATGGAAGCGGTACAACGGCCAGTAGCCCGACGAAACGGCATCGTGCTGGTGCGTCATCGATGTCCGCATGTCGATCCCGTGGGCGATGCAGGTCGAGTAGGCGATGATCAACGACGGTCCCGGCCACGCCTCGGCCTCCGCGAATGCCTTGACCGTCTGGATGTCGTTCGCACCGATCGCTACCTGCGCGATGTAGACGTCGCCGTAGCGTCTCGCGTCGACGCCGAGGTCCTTCTTCGGGCTGCGCTTGCCGCCGGACGCGAACTTCGCCACCGCGGCGCGGGGCGTGGACTTCGAGGCCTGCCCTCCCGTGTTCGAGTAGACCTCGGTGTCGAGCACGAGCACGTTCACGTCACGTCCGGACCCCAGCACGTGGTCGAGACCTCCGGCGCCGATGTCGTACGCCCAACCGTCGCCCCCGACGATCCACACGTTCTTGCGCACGAGCGTTCCCGTCAGAGGCGCGAGCCCCCGGGCCCACCGGGCGATCTCGGCGTCGTCCTCGTCGACGAGCTGAGCGAGGCGTGCGTCGAGCTCGGCGATCCGGGACCGTTGCGCCGCGATCGTCGCATCGTCGACGGGAACCGCCGGGTCGACCGCGAGCACCGCCTTCACCAGGTCCTCGTCGAGGGACGGCTCGAGCTCGGTGACGATCCGTCGGGCAGTGGCGCTCTGACGGTCGAGGGCGATGCGCATACCGAGCCCGAACTCGGCGTTGTCCTCGAAGAGCGAGTTCGACCATGCGGGGCCACGCCCGGCCGCGTCGGTCCCCCACGGGGTCGTTGGCAGGTTGCCGCCGTAGATCGACGAGCAGCCGGTCGCGTTCGCCACGAGCACGCGGTCGCCGAAGAGCTGGGTGAGGAGCTTGAGGTAGGGGGTCTCGCCGCAGCCGGCGCACGCTCCCGAGAACTCGAACAACGGCTCGCGCGCCTGGGAGCCCTTCACCGATGCCCGATCGAGGAGCCCGTCGGGCACGCCCTCGAGGTGCAGGAACGCCTCGAACCGCGCCCGCTCACGGTCGAGGTGCTGGGCGATGGGCTCCATCTCGATGGCCTTGTGCTTGACCTCCGACTTCGACTTGGCCGGGCAGACGTCGACGCACACGCCACAGCCGGTGCAGTCGTCGGGCGCGACCTGGATCGTCAGGAGCAGGCCGGGATGGTCGTGCGATCGGAATCGCTTGCTCGGGACAGCCTCCACGTCGGCGGCGTCGGCGATCGCCGGGTCGTGGATCTTCATGCGGATCGCCGCGTGCGGGCAGACGAGCGCGCAGCGGGCACAATCGATGCAGATCGCGGGATCCCAGATCGGGATCTCGGCTGCGAGCGTACGCTTCTCCACGCGGGCAGTTCCCGTCGGAAACGTGCCGTCGACCGGGAGGGCGCTCACCGGGAGCAGGTCACCTTCGCCTGCGAGCATGCGCGCGGTGACGCGCTGCACGAAGTCGGACGCGTCCGGCGGCACCGGGGACCGCCGATTGCGGGTGGCGGTGACCGCGACCGGTGCGACGAGTGGGCTCAGCGCGGCCGGCGCCGCATCTATCGCCGCGAGGTTGGCGTCGACGACCGGGCCGCCTCGCTTGCCGTACACATCGCGGACGGAGGCACGGATGGCCTCGAGCGCGACCTCCAGCGGCAACAAGCTCGTGAGCGCGAAGCAGCCCACCTGCATCACCACGTTGATCTGACCGGCCAGGCCGGAGTCGCGAGCGACTCGGTGGGCGTCGATCACGTGGACGACGAGCTCCTTCTCGAGGATGGACTCCTGCACCTCTCTCGGCAGGTGGTCCCACGTGGCGTCGGCCGGGTACGGGCTGTTCAGCAGGAACGTCGCGCCGGGTGCGGCGACGCCGAGCACGTCCACGCGGTCCAGGAGACCGAATTGGTGACACGCCACGAAGTCCGCATCACGGATGAGATAGGTGGAGTGGATCGGTGCGTCGGAGAAGCGGAGGTGCGACACCGTCATCGAACCCGACTTCTTCGAGTCGTAGACGAAGTACCCCTGGACGTGACGATCGGTGTGCTCGCCGACGATCTTCACCGTCTGCTTGTTCGCGCCGACTGTGCCGTCACTGCCGAGTCCGTAGAACACCGCCCGGGGTGCGGATCGGTCCGTCGCGAACGAGGGGTCGACCGACAGACTCTTGTGCGTGACGTCGTCGACGATCCCGACAGTGAAGTCGTCGCGCGGCTCGGGCGACTGCAGCGAGTCGAGCACCGCCAGCACCATTGCCGGCGTGAACTCCTTCGAGGACAGGCCGTATCGACCGCCGACGACGCGTGGCAGCGGACGCGTGCCCCGGCTCGCCGCGTCGGCGAGGGCTGCGAGAACGTCGAGCCGCAGCGGCTCCCCGGGCGCACCCGGTTCCTTGGTCCGGTCGAGCACCGCGACCGCGCGCACCGACTCGGGCACGGCGGCGACGATCGCGTCCACCGGAAACGGTCGGTAGAGCCGAACCTGGACCACTCCGACCTTCTCGCCGCCCGCGACAAGAGCCTCGACGGCCTCGAGCGCGGCACCGATGCCCGAGCCCATGAGCACCACCACGCGCTCGGCGTCGGGCGCTCCGGTGTACTCGACGAGCCCGTAGCGACGGCCCGTCCGTTCCGCGAGGCGGGCGAACGCACCCTCGACGATCCCGGGGACCGCGTCCACGAACGGGTTCAGCGCCTCGCGTGCCTGGAAGAACACGTCGGGGTTCTGCGCACTGCCGCGCAGCACCGGGCGGTCGGGGTCGAGAGCCCGTCGCCGGTGGGCGGCGACCCACACGTCGTCGACGAGGGCAGCCACATCGGCATCAGTCGGCGGGTCGATGGTCGCGATCTCGTGCGACGTGCGGAACCCGTCGAAGAAGTGGAGGAACGGCACGCGCGACTCGAGGGCGGCCGCGTGCGCCACGAGTGCGAGGTCGGCAGCCTCCTGGACCGAGCCCGAAGCCAGCATCGCCCATCCCGTGGTGCGAGCGGCCATGACGTCGCTGTGGTCTCCGAAGATCGAGAGTGCATGGGTCGCAATCGATCGGGCCGCGACGTGGATGACGGCAGGCGAGAGCTCACCGGCGATCTTGAACATGTTCGGGAGCATGAGAAGCAGCCCTTGGGACGCCGTGAACGTGGTGGCCAGGGCACCGCGCGTCGTTGCACCGTGGAGGGTGCCGGCCGCGCCCGCCTCCGACTGCATCTCGATGACCTCCGGGACCGTTCCCCAGAGGTTGGGTCGTCCCGT
>JBBQMI010000333.1:0-3463 GCA_038328825.1 Acidimicrobiia bacterium
CCGATGCCGCCGGTGGAGCTCATGCGGCGGGTGCTCGGCGACTCGTTCTTCTACATCGTCTACTTCCAGGAACCCGGTGTCGCCGACGCCGAGCTCGGTCGGGATCCGGCGACGACCATGCGTCGGATGCTCGCGGGGATCGCACGAGCAGGGGACACTCCGGATCTCGCGGCCGCACTCGCGAACGACGGTCGCGGGTTCGTCGACCGGCTGCCCGAGCCCGACGGGCTGCCCGACTGGTTGAGTCAGGCCGAGCTCGATCGCTACGTCGAGGAGTTCTCCCGCACCGGCTTCACCGGCGGGATCAACTGGTACCGCAACCTCGACCGCAACTGGGCGCTCACCGTACAGCTCGACGGCGCGAAGGTCGAGGTCCCGTCGTTGTTCGTCGGTGGCGCGCTCGACCCGGTGCTGCTCATGAGTCCACCGTCGGTGATGGACGGTTGGCTCTCCGACCACCGCGGCACCGTGATCGTCGACGGCGCGGGCCACTGGGTGCAGCAGGAGAAGCCCGACGATGTCAACGCGGCCGTCGTGGCGTTCGTCGAAGCGGTGACCCCCGCGACCTGAGACGCGAGCCTGCGGCCCGCGTGTCACGACGGGCGGAACTGCAACCGGAGCTCGTCGGGCCCCGCGATGCCGGTGCCCGTCCGCCATCGGGGTTCGCCGTCGAGGCGCAAATCGGGCAGGCGCCGGGCCAGGATCCGCAACGCCTCCTCCATCTCGGCTCGGGCGAGGTGCACCCCGAGGCAGTAGTGCGGACCACCGCCGAACGTCAGGTGGCCCTCGCGCGGCGCGGTGATGTCGAACGCGAGCGGATCCTCGTACGCCGACTCGTCGCGGTTCGCCGACGCCACCGAGAGGAACACGACGGTGTCCGACGGGATCGTCCAGCCGTCGACCTCGATGTCTTCCAGCGCGATCCGCGGGATGCCAGACACTGCGCCGACGAGTCGCATCACCTCGTCGACCGCCCGGGGCGCGAGGTCGGGCTGCTCGCCGAGCAGCGCCCACTGGTCGGGGTGGCGGGCGAACGTGCACAGCGCCTGGCCGAGCTGGTTGCGTGTCGTGTCGTACCCCGCGAACACGAGTCCGCTGATCATCGAGAAGAGCTCCATCGCGCTGAGGCGGTCGCCGTCTTCAGATGCCTGGACCAGGCTGGTGACGAGGTCGTCGCGGGGACGGTCCCGCCGATCGGAGACCATCTCCTCCACGTACGCGCCGAGGCCGGCCGCGGCCTCCTCGATCTCCGCGAGATGGGCGCCGAGCTCGAGGGAGAGCACGTAGGTGAGCACGTCGCCCCAGCGGGCGAACCGACCGTGGTCGGCGCGCGGCGCGCCGAGCACCTCGCAGATCACCTGCACCGGGTACTGATCGGCGAACTCGGCGACGAACTCGCACCGTCCGGTCGGCGCGAACGCGTCGACGAGATCGTGCACGAGGGCCTGCATCATCGGCCGGTGCCGGGCCGCGGCGCCCGGTGTGAACGAGCGACTCACCAAGCGGCGGAGTCGGGTGTGATCAGTCCCCTCGGTCGCGATGACCGACGACGTGATCATGTCGAACACCCACCCCTCGGCAACGCCCTGCATCTGCACGAGGAACGGGAGCGACGTGACGAGGCGAGGATCGGCGAGCAGGTCGCGGACCTCGGCGCGGCGGATCACCGTGGCGCCAAGGGGCGTGCGCGCGACCGCGGTTCGGGATCGGAGGTCGGCGTAGAACGGCTCCGGGTCGGCCTCGACCGCAGGATCGAAGAAGTCGAGGAGCGGGGCATCGGCCAGGGCGGGCACGGCTCTATCCTCGCAGCTCGTCGAGCACCCGGGCGCAGGCCAGACCGTCGGCGAACGTCGGCGTTCCCGCGGCGACCGAGCCCGCGCGTACTGCGGCCGCGACGATGCCGGCGAAGCGCGCCATGGGTCCGAGGTGCGGGTCGTCCGACGCAGTCACGGCGCGGTCGTCGTGTTCGCCCCGCGAGCCGTCGGCATCGCGCACCGTGATGCGGGCGTCGGCCGTGACCTCGACCACCGCGAGCGCCGTGGTCACCACGAGTCTCGGCGCGAGGGACGCCACCGCCGCGAACGTCGAGTCCAGCGTGACCGCTACCCCCGATGTGCTTCGGAGCAGGGCACCGAACCCGTCTTCGGCGTCGACGCGACGCACGCGACCACCGGCGTCCGGTCGTTCCCCGACATCGATCCGCGGCGTCGACGCGTCCACGGTGAGCTCCTCGTCGAGGAGCCACCGCACCGTGTCGACTGCGTGGGAGCCCCAAGCGCCGATCCAGCCGCCCCCCGAAGCGCGGTGGAACAACCAGCCGTACTCGCGCAGCGGCACCCGTGAACCGGAGCTGATGTGGGTCCAGCCGACATGCTCGATCGCGCCCAGCGCGCCGTCGCCGACGAGCTCGCGGAGGAGGATGCGCATGGCGTGGTAGCGGAACTCGAAGTCGACGAGGTGCACGACCCCGGCCGACTCTGCCGCCGTGAGCATCGCGGCGGCGTCGGCCGCGTCGCGCCCGAACGGCTTGTCGCACAGCACCGCATGTCCGGCGTCGAGCGCGTACCCGACGTGGGCACGGTGGAGGAAAGGCGGTGAGTGCACACCGACCAGGTCGACGTCGGGCCGTCGGCACAGGCCGCGCACGGCCGCGTCGTCGCGGGCGGAGACCACGTCGACCACGGTGCAGCCCTCGACGGCTGCGAACGACGGTGCGACGACTCGGGCCCCGAACCCGGTTCCGACAATGCCGACCCGAAGCGGCGAGAGCACGGCGCGCGACTCAGCCGTCGCCGACCGGGGACACGTACTGGCGAATCGTGGCGACCACGATGTCGGGCGCCTCGAGCGGGAGCATGTGTCCGTAGCCGGTGAGCGTCTGCAACGTCGCGCCAGGGATCGCGGCGACGATGGTGTCGGACTGCGGTGGCGGCGTGAGGGTGTCACGCGATCCGATCATCACTGTGGTCGGGACTGCGACCGATGCGATGCCGTCGACGAGGTCCATCCGCGCCATGGCCGCGAACCATCCCGCCCGGACCTCCGGCGCGCAGGCGACCACATGATCGCGTGTGAGCACGAGGTCGTCGCGGTCCACGCACTCGCCGAACACGTTCCGGACGAGCGCGTGCCCCATCGGGCTCGAGAGCAACGGTTCGATCCACGTCTGTCCGAGCGTCGCCTCGGTCCGCCGGCTGCTCCGGGTGTCGCCGCTCAGGTGGCGGGCAGAGGTCGAGACGAGCACGATCGCCCGGGTGCGTTCGGTGAGCACGTCGGGGTGGTGCACGGCCAGCGACTGGATCGTCATCCCGCCCATCGAGTGACCGGCGAGCACCGCGTCGCGCGCGTCCACCGCCTCGAGCACGGCGCGCAGGTCGCCGCCGAGTCTCGGGATCGTGAGGCCGTCGGATCCGACCGTCGACGATCCGTGACCGCGCTGGTCGTAGAGCACGACCCGGTGACC
>JBBQMI010000334.1:0-3452 GCA_038328825.1 Acidimicrobiia bacterium
AGCACGGTGAGGGGGTGGCGCTCGAGCAGGTCGGCGTCGAGCATCGGAAGCACCTCGGCACCGAGGTACTCCACCGCCTCCTGATTGGGGAGGTGGCGGAAGTTTCCGACGAAGTACATGCCTCGTCGCTCGCCGAGCGGATACGGGGACCGGTCGATCTCCTCGGCGAGGGGAAGCGCGAACACGCGATCGTCGCCGAGGAAGTCGCCGAGGAGCTCCCGCTCCTTGTCGGACACCGCGATCACCGCGTCGGCGGCGTTGTAGGTGTTGAGCTCCTGGGTGGCGCCGGGCCCGAACGCGTTCCCGAGGTCGCCGCCCTGGCCGAACGACAGGCGGGCGTTGCGCAGGAAGTGGATGTCGATCGAGTTGATGACGACGCGGGTCTTCGGCGAGTGTTCGCGCAGGAGGGGAAGCAGCTGCGCCGCGGGCTCGAAGAACGCGATGAGCGCGAGATCGAAGCTGTTCGAACGGAGCAGCCCTTCCATCGCACCGAATCCGGTATGAGTCGCGACGCCCATCTGTCGGAGGCGTTGGGCGTGGCGCTCCTCGGCGACACCTTGCTCTTCGCGTGCGAGGAACGTGACCTGCCAACCGGCCCGGAGCAGGAACCGGATCGAGTGGTCGACGATCTGCGAGCCGGCGTCGCGATCGAACGCAGGCATGCGCGTGTGGACGACGAGCGCACTCCTGCGGTTCATGCCCGGCAGGCCTCGACGTCGTCGTGGGCGAGGAGGTGACGCCACGCACCGTCGCTCAGGTCGGCCGGCCGCGCGGGGCGCAGGTCGAGCACCCGCTGCCACGCCGACGCGCGCAACGGGACCGAAGGCTCGCTGCCTTCGCCGACGACCCGGACCGCGGCCACCGTCGGCTGGTACACGACCGACCCGCCGCGAGCCCAGACCTCGGCGCACCACTCGCGCAGGAAGGCGCGGCCGGTGAGCGCCGACGGTCCCGGGACGGCAGCCCAGAGCGAGGATGTCGCGGCGACGAGCCCGGGAGCCCAGCAGACCGGCCGGACGTAGTCGTGCCACGGCGCGCTCACGTCGGCCGACGACCCGGCGACGAGGCCGACCGAACGGTCGAAGAAGACGGTGCCGCCCGCAGCTTCGAGCCGGCCGTCGGCGCGCAGGATCTTGGCGGCGACCGCGGCCGTCGGGTCGGCGACCACAAGTGCCGCCGCGGTTTCGATCGAGCCGGGGAGGGGGAGCACGTGCGGTTCGACGACGACGATCACGTCGTGGTCACCCGACGCCGGGACACCCGCGGCGTCGATCTCGGCGATGTGGAGATCGGCACCCGCGGCGGCAGCTCGGAGCGCGAGTTGCGCGCGCCACGTGTCGTCGGACGCGCCCGCGCTCGACCAGACGAGGACGCGGAGCCGCGATGGCGTCGGACCCGACCCGCCGTGCACGTCGCCGACTTCGATGCCCGACACGCCCGCGGTCACCGTGATGACGCCGAGTGCGGCGACGCGGGTGGCTTCGCCCACGTCTCGGAGGCCGTCGACGACGACGACGTCGACACTGCGGTCGAGATAGGGGAGCAGATCACCGCTCGGAGGCCGGAACGTCGCCAGCCCGGTGAGCTCGGCGCCCAGATCGAGGTCGGTCCAGTCGAGCACGGCCGGAGGGTTCGCGAGCGCGCCGGCGAGTCGGCTCACCTCGCCGCGCAGTGATCGTGACCCGGCCACGGCCGGCGCGGTGAGGTCGAACACCGCGCCCGCACCGTCTTCGTCGGCAAGGGTCCGGTAGGTCCGCACGATGTGGTCGCGCAACGCGGCTTGTCGTCGGAACCACGGTCGTGAACCCTCGGGCAGGACGAGGTGGTGAAGGCCGCCGTACCGGAGTGCTTCCAGATGGGCGATGTGCGAGAGGTCGTCGGCAAAGGGTCGACCCTTGCGCGTGTCGGGAAACGGGGTTGCGGGGGGCGTGGTCGCGTCGCGGACTTCCTTCGGGCTGCCGGGCGTGATCACCAACCACGGCGTTCCGACGGGCACGGTCGCACGGACCATGCGCTCGTAGCTGTCTTTCCACTGCCGGTACGGCGGTCCCTTCGGTGCGGATCCCGACGTGGGCGCACCCGTCGAGGCCAGCGCGCGCAGCACTCGACCGTCGTCGAATCGCACGACGACGCGCCACACCCGGCGGACCGCGTGTTGCGCAGGGGTCGGGAGCCGCCGGGCGGCCCGCTTGGCGGTCGGCACCGGTGCCGCAGTGGCGCGACGGACCCGCATCCGGTTCCGGCGCACCATCGCTTGCGTCGACGGTGGGAGCTGGTGCAGCACCGAGCGGGCGCCGGGCGGGAGCTGGCGGGCCCCATCGGTGGCGGCACGCGGGCGCTCGCCCGCGTCGTCGGTCGGTGCGTCGATGAGACGACGGCCGCGCCGCACGGCCTTCCCCGCCCACCGTCGGGCCGTCCGTCGGAGGCTGCGGCGATCGATGCTCTCGACGATCCGCTCGGTCCGGGCGACCTTCTCGGTGAGGGACTGCATCGTCTCGACCCGAGCGACACCCTCCCGGCGGGCGGTGGCGACCTGCGTCTGGAACTCGGCGATCTGTTCGCGGTGTTGCTCCAGGAACTCGGCTTCGCGCGCCTGGAGACGATCGATCGCGTCCTGGCGCTGGTCGGCGTGGCGGCGGGCGACGCTGCCGTCGAGGATGAGACGGCGTACCCGTCCCTCGTCGGCGGGGGGATCCGCCGGGACCGGCGCGCCCGCCTCGCGACACAGGTCGGCGTAGAGCTCGCGGAGGCTCGTGCTGACGCCGGCGTCGGCGAGGCTCACTCCGATGGTGTGGTGCCGGAGATCGGAACGCACGCGGTGGGGAGCGGGGGTCAGGCCCGCGAACGCGCACAGGCGCCCGACCTCACCTTCCGGGTCGACGAAGAAGGTGTCGTAGTGGGTGACGATGCGACGATCGACCGGGAGCAGGTCGAGCACCGTCGCGTAGTAGCGCTCCCACAGGGCGAGACCGAGCGAGTACGAGTTCTGGTTGCGCCGCTTCAGCGAGAGTGCGACCTCGAGGGGATGCCGCACGCAGACGATGAACCGCAGGTCGGGCTGGAGATCGAGCCAGTACGCCGCGGTCAGGCACAACCGCGGATCCTTGAACCCCCAGTGCTCGTGCTCGGCGAGCCCGGCGAGCGCACTGGTGCTCGCCTCGGCGATCGACAGGACCCGCGGATCGTCGACGGCGAGCGGCGGCAGGTCGGGCGGATTGTCCCAGGCGCCACCGGTGGCCTCGAGCAGGTCGTCGTTGCACGCGACGATCGCCTTGTTCTCCCAGAAACCTTCGGGGTTGTCCTCGGCGGCGTCCACGAGGTCGTTGGCGCCGCTACCGATTAGGTGGAGGCCGGAGTCGTGCAAGGCGCGCGTGACCATCGACGTGCCGGACCGGTGCATGCCGGTGATGGCGATCGGGACTCTCGACATCTCGCTCCCCCGGGTGTGGCTC
>JBBQMI010000335.1:0-3449 GCA_038328825.1 Acidimicrobiia bacterium
TCAAGGTGTGGCGCTCGCACCCCGACGGCGACCGTCTGGTGCTCGACGAGGTGCAGCCCGAGGGCAAGGCCCGCATGGCGGCCGACGCGTGGCGGGCCGGACTCCGGGTCGACCTCCCCGAGTTCGGCACGCGATGACCGGCTCGCGGTGACGGCACGCGACGTCGCGATCGAGGCGCTCGTCCGGGTCGAGGAGGGGGCGTTCTCCAACCTGTTGCTCCCGACGCTCTTGCGGGGGAGCGGGTTGAGCGGACGCGACCGTGCGTTCGTGACCGACCTCGTCTACTCGAGCCTGCGCGAACAGCGGGCGCTCGACCACCTGCTCGGCCCCTTCCTCAACCGACCCGTCCATGGGCTCGATCCCGACGCCCGCGCCGCGCTCCGGCTCGGTGCATACCAGCTGCGGGCCGGCATCGCGCCCCACGCGGCGGTGGGCGAGACCGTGAGCGCGATCGGTCGGAGGAACCCGCGGGCGAAGGGGTTCGTGAACGCGGTGCTCCGCCATCTCGCCGCCTCGGGGCCGCCGTGGGTCCTCCCGACCGGCGATGGCGTCACGTCACTGGCGATCCGCACGTCGCATCCCGACTGGATCGTCGCCCGGCTCGTCGACGACCTCGGTCCCGTCGACGCCGCGGCCGTGCTCGAGTCCGACAATCGGCCGCCCGCGGTGACGCTGCGGGTCAACCCGCACCGCGGCGACCCCGTGCAGCTGACCGACGAGCTCCGGGTCGCCGACATCCGGGTGGAGCCCGGGGTGCTCGTGCCGGATGCGCTCGTGGTCACCGGTCTCGGCGACCCCGCGGCGCTGCCGGCCGTGGCCGAAGGTCGCGCGACACCCCAGGATCAGGCGAGCCAGGCGGTGGTCGCCGCGCTCGATCCGCAACCGGGAGACCGGGTGCTCGAGATCGCGGCCGCGCCCGGGGGCAAGACGACGGCGATCGCGGAGCGGGTCGGTGCCCGCGGCCGCGTCGTCGGTCTCGACCTCAACCGGGGCCGGGTCGCGCGCATCGTGGAGGCCGCGGCGCGTCTCGGGCTCACCACCGTCGATCCGCTCGTCGCCGACGGTCGGGCGCTGCCGTTCGTTCCGGCGAGCTTCGACCGGGTGCTCGTCGACGCACCCTGCTCCGGGCTCGGGGTGCTGCGCCGGCGGCCCGAGGCGCGGTGGCGACTCGAACCCGACGCGCCGGAGGTGCTCGCCCGACTCCAACGCGAGCTCCTCGCGGTCGCGGCGGAGACAGTGCGGCCGGGGGGTGTCCTCCTCTACTCGGTGTGCACCCTCACCGCGGTCGAGACCCTCGGCGTCGACGCCTGGGCCACGACCGCCCTCGCCGACTTCGAGGCGCTCGCCCCACCGGGATCGCCGTGGCGGCCGCACGGCCGGGGCGCGCTCGTGCTCCCGAGCGACGTCGGGTCCGACGGCATGTTCGTCCTCCGCCTGCAACGCCGTCCCACCATTAGGGTGACCACGTGAAGATCGCGCCCTCGATCCTGTCCGCCGACTTCTCCGAGCTCGCCTCCGAGGTCGACCGCATCACGGCCGAAGCCGACCTGCTCCACGTCGACGTGATGGACGGACACTTCGTGCCGGTGCTCACCCTCGGCCCACCGGTCGTGAAGTCGCTGCGCAAGCGCACCGAGCTCTACCTCGACTGCCACCTGATGGTCGACAACCCCGGCGTGCTCCTCGACGACTTCGCGAAGGCGGGTGCCGACGGCTGCACCGTCCACGTCGAGCTCGGCGACCCCCGCCCGCTGTTCGAACGGATGCGCGACCTCGGCCTGCGGGTCGGGCTCACCCTCAACCCCGAGACCCCGCTCGACGACGTGCTCCCGCACATCGGCGCGATCGACGTGCTCCTGTTCATGAGCGTCCACCCGGGCTACGGCGGCCAGGCGTTCATCCCCGAGGTCCTCGACAAGCTGAGCGCGGCCCGTCGGATCGTCGACGAGCGCCACCTCTCTGTCGAGCTCGAGATCGACGGTGGGATCCACGTCGAGACCGCGCCTGCGGCGGCCGCGGCCGGCGCCGACATCCTCGTTGCCGGGAGTGCGATCTTCCACTCCGACGACCCGGCCGCGGCGGCCCGTCGCATCCGGGAGGCGGCGTGGCCGACGTCATCCTGATCGCGGTCGCCGACGACGACGTCGCCGGCGAGCTCGAAGTCAACCTCTCGATCGAGGGCTGGGAGGTCTACGTCGCCGGCGACGGGATCGATGCCGTGGCCCAGGCCCGCAAGCTCCACCCGGCGGTCACGATCGTCGACGTCGCCCTCCCCGAACGCGACGGCCTCACGGTCTGCCTCGAGCTCCGCCGCGACGTCCGCACGGTGAACTCTGCCGTGATCCTCCTCGGCGACCACGACGGGCGCGACAAGCTCCGAGCGTTCGATGCCGGGGTCGACGACCACCTCGCGAAGCCGGTCGATCCGGCGGAGCTCATCGCGCGCGTCCGGAGCCTCCTGCGTCGCACGAGTCAGATGCGCGACCTCTCGCCGCTCACGCATCTCCCGGGCAACTTCCGGATCGCGAGCGAGCTCGAGCGGCTCGTCTCACACCCCGACGCCCGCTTTGCCGTGCTCTACGCCGACGTCAACGAGTTCAAGGCGTTCAACGACTACTACGGGTTCCTCCGCGGCGACGAGGTGATCAAGCTCACCGCGCGCGTTCTCGTCGAGGCGATGGCCCTGCACCCCGGTGAGCCGAGCTTCGCCGGTCACGTCGGTGGCGACGACTTCGTCCTCCTCGCCGATCCCGACGTCGCCGAAGCGGTGTGCATCGAAGCGCTGGCGCGTTTCGATCGGGGTGTCCCCGCGCTCTACGACGCCGTCGACGCCGCCAACGGCTACATCGAGGTGGCCGACCGCCGCGGCAACCTGCACCGGTACCAGCTCACGTCGCTCTCGATCGGGGTCGCGACCACCACCCAGCGACCGATCCGCACGCAGTGGGAAGCTTCGGTGATCGCGACGGAGATGAAGGCCCACGCGAAGCGTCACGGTCGTTCGGCCTACGAGGTCGACCGCCGGGAGCGCTGACGCGTGGTCCTGCTCGCCAAGGTGCTCACCGTGTCCGACGGCGTGATCGCGGGCACGCGCGACGACAGGTCCGGGGCCGCGCTCGTGGCGCGTCTCGTGGAAGCCGGCTTCGACGTCGTCGACCAGCGGGCCGTCGCCGACGGTGTCGACCCCGTCGCCGGGGCGTTGCGCGATCTCACCCGCGACTTCGCCGGCTTGGTCGTCACCACCGGCGGCACCGGGTTCGGCCCCCGCGACCTCACGCCCGAGGGCACCCGCGCCGCGATCGAGCGTGAGGCTCCCGGCCTCGCGGAAGCGATCCGGGCCGCCAGCGACTCCGAGGGCCGACCGTTCGGGATGCTCTCGCGCGGCGTGTGCGGAACCATCGGGGCCGCGCTCGTGTGCAACACCCCCGGCTCGGCGTCGGGCGCGGTCG
>JBBQMI010000336.1:0-3446 GCA_038328825.1 Acidimicrobiia bacterium
CGCGTCGCGGTCTGTAGCGGTGACTACTACGACGTCGAGGTCATGGATGCACTCGGCCTCGCGGAGACCGGAGGCGCGCTGCGCGCCGGGATCGCCTGCTACACCGACGATCAAGATGTCGCCCGACTCCTCGAGGTCGTCGACGGCCTGCAGTGACGCGCCGGGCTGACTCGATGGTCGAACTCGCTGCGTCTCCTACAGCTTCCAGCCCGCGGCTTTGCGTTCTTTGCACGTGGGGCACACCGGGTAGCGCTCCGGGTCGCGGGCCGGAACCCACTTCTTGCCGCACAGCGCGGTGATGGCCTCGCCGGTCACGGTGGCCCGCATGATGTCTTCCTTGCGGCAGTAGTGCGCGAAGCGGTCGTGGTCGCCGTCGTCGGTGCGTTCGATCTCGCGGTCTTCGACGGGCGTGTCGACCGGCGTCTGCACGGGCGCGATCACCGGCGTCGACGTGTCGTTCAAGGTGGACGTGTCGTTCAAGGTGGACGTGTCGTTGCGCATCGGCGTCATGGTACCGCCGGAGATCGCCCGCCTCAGATGCGACGACTCAGGTGCCCGAACTCAGATGCGACGGCGCTGCTCGTACCAGCGGTGGACGACGGGTCCGCCGAGCGTGGCGGTGTACCCGATGCAGACCCCGAGCAGCGCCTGGACGGGCGTGCACGCGCCGACGACGAGCACCAGGAGTGCCGCCAACGTCCACGCGATGATCGCGTTCTGCTCCACTGTCGCCCGCTCTCCGAACCGATTCGTCGGAACCAGGATCTCTCGGGTCCGAGTTGCGCCATATAGGCCGTTCGGCCCAGGCCTGAAAGGGGACGTAGCCTGGACCGTGGATCCCGACCGGCCTGACGCACCCGACGGGCCCGAAACACCGCGCGGTGAGCCGGAACACGAGTACCGGAACGCGAGCTTCACCTTCGAGGGTCAGATCGAGCGACTCCAGCACTGGGTCGTGGGGATCAACCAGCGCGGCGGGCAGGAGAAGCGCCTCGTGCAGATCGCGGTGATCTCGCTGCTGGCGCTGCTCGCCCTCGCCTACGCCGCCGGCATCCTCTGGGGCATCTTCGCCTGACGGGCCGGTTCGACTCCGGCATCACGATCAGCTCGGCCGGAACGGAACGTTCGAGAAACCGGCGACGTTCGCCATCTGCACCCGACGGAGCCCCGACTCGTCGATCGAGTAGCTCGGCCAGCGGGTGCGGATCTCCTCGAATGCGACGCGACTCTCGAGCCGGGCGAGCGCGGCCCCGAGACACGAGTGGATGCCGTGCCCGAACCCGACGGAGAGCTGCAACGGCCGATCGATGTCGAACCGGTCGGGGTCGTCGTACGCGCGTGGGTCGTGGCTCGCTGCGCCCGTCAGCAGCAGCACGGGCGAGCCTTCGGGGATCGTCACGGCGTGCAAGGTCACGTCGGCGCGGGTGAACCGACCCTGGTACTGCGACGGCGCCCAGAACCGCAGGATCTCCTCGATCGCACCCGCGACCGCGCCCGGGTCGGCGACGACCTTCCGCCACTCCCCCGGGTTCCGCGCGAACAGCACGACACCACTGCCGACGAGCTTGGTGACCGTCTCGCTCCCCGCACCCGCGAGCAGCGTCGCGAAGCTCGCGACCGCGCCGTCGTCGAGCCGGTAGGTCGAGCCGTCGTCGGCGGGGACCTCGGTCTCGATCAACGCAGAGAGCATGTCGTCGCCGGGATTGCGTCGCTTCTCCTGCACGAGCTCGAGCAGGTAGAGCGAACAGTTGAGGCCGGCTTCCATCCCGGCCTGCGTCGGCTTGGGGTCGTCGGGCTCGCGGTGGAGCATGTCGTCGACCCAGTGGCGGATCTGCTGGCGGTCACCGGCGGGGACGCCGAGGATCGCGCTGATCACCTCCACCGGGAACGGCGCGGCGACGTCGGCGACCACGTCGAAGCCGCCCTCCGCGTCAACTCCGTCGAGGTACTCGGTGAGGATGGTCCGGACCATCGGTTCGAGGTCGGCGACGGCCTTCGGGGTGAACACCCGGCTCACCAGCCGGCGGAGCCGCTCGTGCTCGGGCGGATCGAGGAAGATGATGCTCCCGTCGACCGTGACGGGCCGAGGATCGGTGAGCTGATCGATGGTCACGCCGTGGGTGCTGCTGAAGACCTTCCAGTCGCGGTGCGCGGCGACCACGTCGTCGTAGCGCGACAACGCCCAGAAGCCGTACTGGTCGTTGTGGTAGACGGGCGCGTGCTCGCGCAGCCATCCGTACGTCTCGTAGGGGTCGTCGAAGAAGTCGGCGGAGAAGGGATTGAACTCCACGGCGCGCAGTCTCCGGCCCCACGGCGGTCGCGCGCAACCGGAGCCGACCCGACGGCTCCGATCCGATGACGGCCTCGCACCTCCTCGAGCGGTCCGTGCCCGAGAGTCGCGTCCGATCCCTCATGATCGTCGCGGTTCTCGCCGCGTTCCTCCTCGCCGGCGTCTTCCTCGTTGCCGTCCGTACCCCTTGGGGTCAGCGCCTCGACGCGACCGCGCTCGAAGGGGGTGCGCGCGTCGACCGCCCCCGGGTCGAGAAGGCGACGCAGGGCCTCCTCACCACGATCAGCGTCGGTTCCGTCGCACTCATCGGCGGCGGGATCGTGCTCGTCGCGATCGGGCGGGGCCGGTTCCACCTCGCGATCGCAGCCGCGTTGATCGTGGCCGGCTCCGACGTGAGCGCCGAGCTCCTGAAACGCGCGATCCTCACCCGCCCCCACCTGCTCACGTCGGAACCGTTCGGCCTGCACAACACGTTCCCGAGCGGACACACGACCGTCGCGATGTCGTTGGTCCTCGCAGCGGTGCTCGTCACGCCGCGGCGTGCGCGTGGCGTGGTCGCGGTCATCGGCGCCGCCTACGCGATCGGGATCGGTGAGGCCGTGCTCGTGTCGGGTTGGCACCGCCCCAGCGACGCGATCGGCAGCTACCTCCTCGTCCTGATGTGGGCGACGCTCACCGCGGCGTGGCTCACCGGCTCGCACGCGCGCCTCGTCCGTCGCCAGGGATCGAGTCGCGCTGCGCCACCGCTGGTGAGCCCAGTGCTCGCCGCGCTCGGTGCCGCCGCCCTCGCGGTGTCGTTCGTCGGCATGGCCACGGTCGCGGTCGCGCTGCGTGCCGATCGCCTCGACGCGCTCGACCTCAACGCCGCGTACCTCGCCGCATCCGCCGCCATCCTCGGCAGCGGTGTGCTCGTGATCACCGCGTTCGTGTACCTGCTGCGGGGCCTGACCTTCGACCCCCGCGACCCCGTATGAAGTCGAGCCGCAACGTCGGGGATAGCGTTCGCGGATGACCGCCACCCGCCGGCTCGACACCGACTACCTCGTGGTCGGCGCAGGCGCGATGGGGATCGGATTCGTCGACACGCTCGTCCAGCACTCCGAGGCCGACGTCGTGATCGTCGAACGTCGGCACGCGCCGGGCGGACACTGGCTCG
>JBBQMI010000337.1:0-3442 GCA_038328825.1 Acidimicrobiia bacterium
CCTCGTCGCAGCGTGTGTCATCGACGCGATCATGGCGGGACGGACCGAACTCCCTTCCCAGAGCTTCACCGCCGATGCGACCAGCGCCGGCTCCGGAGCGGCGGGACGGTCATGACCGTGTCGGTGAGCCGCTTCGTGCCCGTCGCTCCCAGCGTCGTGTGGGACCTGCTGGTGGACACGTCGCGATGGGCCGAGTGGGGCCCCAGCGTCACCGAGGTCGACGTCCCCGACGTGCTCCTTCGGGCACGGTCGACAGGACGGGTCCGGACTGCGTTCGGTGTCTGGGTGCCGTTCACGGTCACCGAGTTCGACGACTGCCGGAGCTGGGCGTGGACGGTCGCCGGTGTTCCGGCCACCAACCACACCGTTGAGCCCGCCCCGGGCGGCTGCCGGGTCTCGTTCGGTGTTCCCGCGCTCGCAGCGCCCTACGCCCTGGTGTGCCGGGCAGCGCTGCGTCGGATCGAACGACTCGCGCAGGCGGCGACCATTTTGTGACGAGTTCCATGGCGACGGTGTGGGTGCTGGGCGACCAACTCAACCGCGACCTTGGCGCGCTCGGGGCGGCCGACCCGCGCCGCCACCGGGTCCTCATGGTGGAGAGCCGGGCGAAGCTCGAATCGAAGCCGTGGCACCGCCAACGCGCCCATCTTGTGATCACTGCGATGCGCCGCTTCGCAACCGAGTTGGAAGCCGAGGGGTTCGAGGTCGACTACCGCCGTTGCGAGTCGCTGACGGCGGGCCTGCGCGCACATCGCGCCGAGCATCGCCCGAGCGTCGTCATCGCGACAGAGCCCGCGTCGTGGGATGGCCGCGAGCGCCTGGGGCGCCTCGACGTGGAGCTGACCCGGACCGATCAGTTCCTCTGCCACCCCGAGGAGTTCGCGGAGTGGGCCGGCACCCGACGTTCCCTCAGGATGGAGGACTTCTACCGCTGGCAACGCCGCCGCCTCGGCTACCTGATGGACGGCGATGAGCCGGCCGGCGGCCGGTGGAACTTCGACACCGACAACCGGCAGCGGCCACCCCGGGACGGCCGTTCCTGGCCCGAGCCGGTCCGCAGCGAACTCGACGCGCTCGACCGGTCGGTCCTCGCGGAGCTGCCGGAGCGCTGTTGGGGGGCCGAGCCGGACGGCACGTGGGCGACCTCGCGTGCCGAGGCGTTGCGGCGGCTCCGTCACGCCATCGACGACGTGCTCCCGAGGTTCGGCCCCCACGAGGACGCGATGCTCACCACGAGCTGGCATCTCGCCCACACGCTCCTGTCGCCGTACCTCAACCTCGGCCTGCTCCACCCCCGAGAGGTGTGCGACGAGATCGAGATCGCCTACCGGGCCGAACGGGTGCCGATCGCCTCGGCCGAGGGTCTGCTGCGCCAGGTCATCGGCTGGCGGGAGTTCGTCTGGGGTGTCTACTGGCTCTGGATGCCCACGTACCGGGACCGCAACGAGCTGGACGCGACGCGACCGCTGCCGCCGGTGTTCCGAGGGGACGCGTCCACCCGGATGCGCTGTGTCGACCACACGCTCGCATCGGTCCACGAGCACGGGTGGGCGCACCACATCCAACGGCTGATGGTGCTGGGCAACCTGTGCCTCCTCGCCGGCGTGCGACCCCAGGAGTTGGTGGACTGGATGTGGAGCAGCTTCGTCGACGGCGCCGAATGGGTCATGCTCCCCAACGTCATTGGCATGGCCCTGTACGCAGACGGCGGCCAGATGTCCACCAAGCCCTACGCGAGCGGGGGCGCCTACATCGACCGGATGAGCGACTACTGCGGTGACTGCGCCTATGACCGAAAGAAGCGAACGGGGGACGACGCGTGTCCGTTCACCACGCTGTACTGGGACTTCCTCGCTCGCCACGAACCACGCTTCGAGCGCAACCCCCGCGTCGCCCAGCAGGTGCGGGCGGCCCATCGGCTCGACGATCTCGACGAGGTCCGGGAGCGGGCGACCGAGGTGCTCGTCCGGCTCGATCGCGGTGAGCTGTGAGGGTCGAGCGGCCGTTGCCCCCGCTCGCTGCACGAGCGCTATACGCCGCTGTTGGTTCGGTTCTTCGGTAGCTTCCGACGATGACTCGACCCTCCGAGGCTGAGCACCAGGTGGACCGTCTCCCGTAGACGCAATCGGTCCACCTTCGGATCACTGGACCGCGGGGGCAGCCTCGGGTCGGTCGCCGTTCAGGACGGCTGAGATGGTGGCCAACGAGAAGACCGACAGCGCCGGGAGGTACTGCTTCACCGGGTCGCCGGCCTTGATGTGCATTCCGATCGCACCGACCATGAGCGTGGCGAGGCCGATCGAGGCCGGTCGGGTGATTCGTGGCACGGCGTGCCCGACCAGCATCGCCGTCGCGAGGGTCACCTTCGTGGCGCCCACGGCGTACATCGCGCTCTCCGGGAGCCCGTACACCTCGAACTCCTCCTTCATGTTCTTGGCGTTGCCGCCCCGGTAGCCGGTGTCCTTGTTGAACCGAAACGTCCAGACATTCAGGATCCACAGCGCAGCGGCGGTCTGGGCGAGCTTGCCGATCACATTCAACGTCGATTCCTTCCGAGGGGCCTTCTGCAGCATGCCACCGATGTCGGTCGTATCACCGCATCGCCTCACTGCGAGACGAAGAGCACGACCAGAACGGCGTTCAGGGCACCGAGTGAGGCGGCGGGCACCATGCGACGGGGGGCATCGTGGAGCCTGACGCGCAGGACCACCCCGAGGACCATCAGCACGGTGAGCCCGGCCGCGGCGAGCGCTCCCAACGGCGCAACCGCCAGACCGAGGATCACTGCGGTTCCGCCGAGCACCTCCATGACACCGACGAACTGACGAACGGCGGGTAGTCCGTACCGTTCGAACTCTCCACTCGATGCGGTCTGGAACAGGACTCTGAATCCGTAATACAGAAACGACAGGCCCGACACGAGCGCCAAAACCACCGTCACTGCCGAAGCCTCGATCGCCGACGATGCCGAGCTCCCGGAGCTCTGGACCTGGTGGACCACGGCAGGCCCGATCACCTGACGGATCGCCTCGCGGCCTCGCTCAGCGCCGCCAGGCCCCGGCGCAGCTCCTCGGTGGTCGGCCAGCCGAAGCCGAGACGGAAGTGGCGACGATCCTGTTCGAACCAGTGGCCAGGGCCGACGTAGGTGCCCAGGTCGCCGTTGAGCACGGCGTAGAAGCGCTCGACGTCGACGCCGGCCTCCGGCCGCAGCCAGGGGAAGGCAACGACGCCACCGGAAGGCTCGACCCAGGCGAAACGGTCGTCGCCCTCGATCCAGCCCCGGACCACCTCGAGATGCGCGGCGATCTGGGCCCGGATGGGCGGCAGGAGGCGATCCCGCTGCTCGAGGACCCGGGCGGCGATCGCCTCGTCCAAGGTCGCGCCACAGATGAGGATCTGCTCCTTGGCCGCGAGCAGCGTCTCCCGCAACACCGGGTCACGA
>JBBQMI010000338.1:0-3428 GCA_038328825.1 Acidimicrobiia bacterium
CCACGTCGAGATCTCACACCTCATCCGCCGCGTCGGCCGCGTCCTCGACGACATCGGCCCTGAGGGACCGGACGAAGGCGACATCATCGAGTTCCGCCGCCTCCTCTACGGCCTCCACGCCATCTTGCAGCTCCACTTCGCCCAGGAAGACGAGGGCTACCTGTCCCTGGTCGACGAAGACCCGCTCAAGGGAAGCGTCTCCTGAGCGCCGGTCGTCGAGAACGCGACGGCCCCGCTCGAAACGACGTCCACGCACAGAAAGCACCACGACCGACCGCGTCGGGCACGTATCACCGACCTTCGGCTCTACTGCGAGCGCGACGTCACCCACAGGATGGAGGGAGGGCCTCGAGGATCTGGGCAGTCGGAGCCCGAGCGATAGGACGAAGCGGATGGACCACACGTCGACTGGGGGAGGCAAGGCCCAGGAGGAGTCGGTCATCGGCGGCGCGCGCGCTCGCCCGCCGAAGCTCCCGCCGGTGTGGTTCAAGCATGCCTTCTGGCACGTGCATCGACTGCTCAACAAGATCAGCGGCAGGCGCTTCCTGTGGACCCCGGCGAGCAAGCGCGGATGGGGAGCGCTGCGCCTCGCCACCGTCGGGCGGAAGTCAGGACAGGAGCGCAGCGTCTTCGTCGGCTACATCGACGACGGCCCGAACCTCGTCGTGCTCGCCATGAACGGGTGGGACGAGGGTCATCCTTCGTGGTGGCTCAATCTCGAGACGCACCCGGATGCCACCGTCCGCCTGGCTGGTCGTCAGGTGCGCCACGTGCACGCGCGCCAGGTCGTAGTGGAGGAGCGCGACCACCTGTGGCAACGCTGGGCCGAGATCGATCTGCAGCTCGACGGCTTTGCCGGCATGCGGACGATCGAGACCCCTGTGATCGTCCTCGAACCGCGCGACAGGGCCAGTTGACCCCATGACCGAGGTCACTCCCAGCGCGCCACCCCCGCCCCACAAGGGCCCGCCGGTCGGGCGCATCGTGCTCGCCGTCGTCGGTGCGTTGCTGATCGTGATCTCACTCGGGCTCGGCGCGGTGGGCGGCGTCGTGACCTGGGCGTACGCCACGCAACGCGACGCCCAAGGCTTCTTCACCAGTGACACCGAGCATTTCGAGACGCTGACCTACGCGATCACATCCGAGAACCTCGACCTGGGGGTCCGCCCCGGCGGAGGCGACCGCCGCTTCGACCTCGGTGACGTCGCGACGGTGCGGCTTCGCGCCGCGGCACAGAACGGTACGCCCCTGTTCGTGGGCATCGGTCGCCAACGCGACGTCGACCGTTATCTCGCGGGTGTCGGGCACGCAGAGGTCGACAACATCGACCTGCGTCCCTTCCGCGTGACCTACCGCGTCCAGCGCGGTGGCGCGCCGTCTGCGCGGCCGGGATCACAAAGCTTCTGGGCCGTGTCATCGCACGGCGCCGGCAATCGACGCCTCGAATGGAAGCTCCAACCCGGCCGTTGGGTGGTCGTCGTCATGAACGCCGACGCGTCGAAAGGCGTCG
This sequence comes from Acidimicrobiia bacterium, assembly GCA_038328825.1. Taxonomy (GTDB): domain Bacteria; phylum Actinomycetota; class Acidimicrobiia; order IMCC26256; family JANYLB01; genus JANYLB01. The sequence continues at coordinate 1,511 of JBBQMI010000338.1, forward strand.
GCGCCGACGTCTCGGTCGGGGTCAAGGCCGACTGGGTGCTGCCGCTCGGCATCGGGTTGCTCTACGGTTTCGGCGTGCTGGTGCTACTCGGAACGATCCTGCTCGTGGTCGGCGCCGCCGGGCTCGGTCGGCGGATCGCGCCGGCCCCCATTGCCGGACGGCATCCGGTGCGTCTCGCGGGCCGCTTCGACCCGCAGCTGAGCTGGTGGCTGTGGCTCGTGAAGGGGATCCTGCTCATCCCGCACTTCATCGTCCTTGCGGTGTTGTGGCTCGCGTTCTCGGTTGTCACCGTCGTCGCCGGATTCGCAATCCTGTTCACGGGCCGGTATCCACGCGCCCTCTTCGACTTCAACGCCGGGGTGCTGCGCTGGACCTGGCGGGTCGCGTTCTATTCGTTCGGTGCGTTCGGGACCGATCACTACCCGCCCTTCACGCTCGGCGACGCGCCGGAGTACCCGGCCACGCTCGAGATCGGCTATCCCGAACGACTCTCGCGCGGCCTCGTACTCGTGAAGTGGTGGCTGCTCGCGATCCCGCAGTACATCGTGGTGGGCATCTTCGGCGGCGGTGCGTTCCTGGGCTCGAACAGCGGAAACCGCGCCTGGATGGCGAGTGGGCCCGGCCTGATCGGTTGGCTGGTCATCGTCGCGTTGGTCGTGTTGCTGTTCGTCGGTCGCTACCCGCGTGGAATCGCCGATCTGGTCGTCGGACTGAACCGCTGGGTCTACCGCGTCATCGTGTACGCAGCTCTGATGACCGACGACTACCCGCCGTTCCGCCTCGACCAGGGTGAAGCCGAACCCGAGCCGGTCGGACTGGACCGGTCGACCTGATCGCGCTGACGCCGGTCACCAGTCGACGGTGGGTGCCGGCGGGAAGAGGTTGTCGCGCTCGGCCATCAGGCGCGTGCAGTCCCACGACTTGGCGACGGGCTTCAGGATGATCGGGTTTCTCGCCGGGTCGGGCATCTGCTTCCAGGTGTCCTTCATGATGAACATCGGGTCGGTGGCGCCGATGATCAGCGGTTCTGAGTGATCCTCGACCGTTCCGGTGAGGGAGCGGTCGGCTTGTTCGGCGACGTCGTAGGCGAACCGCTCCCGGCGTGCGATGTAGAGGTCACCCTGGATGGTGTCGGAGACCTTGATGTGCACCGTGATCCCCGGCTTGCCGTCGTGGTCGTCGTCGGCAATGCGGGGGTCCGCGGGATCATCGGGGAGGACGTCGTGGGCCGGGTCGGCCAGGTGGATGCCGACCGCGGTGGGCGTCTCGGGCCGATGGAGGCGGGTGCGGCCGTTCTTCGTGCTCACCGCGACGGCGACGGGGATCGGCTTGATCGCGCGGGTGGCCGCGTCGGAGATGGTGGTCGTGATCGTCGGCTGGTCGGTCGCCTGGTCGGCGTGGCAGAACGACTCCTGGGCCACGAGCTTGCCGTTCTTCACGCTCAGGTCGGTGAAGCCGTAGCTGATGATCAGGTTCTTCAGCACGGAACCCTCGTAGGCGACGACGTCGTAGTGGGCGTAGCGCCCGGCCAAGTGATCCGCAGCGGTTCCGCTCGAGCCCTCGGTGCCCGTCGCCTTCGTGTCGTCGCTCCCGCATCCCGCGATCGACACGATCAACGTCGCCGCCACGAGGAGCGATGCGATGCGTGCTCGTCGGCTCACGCGCGGGACTCCGCCGAAAGGGTCCCCTCGGCCGGGAACCAGTTCGCGTGGAAGCCGAACGGCACCCGCCGCGGCAGGTGGACCGTGGCGACGGGCCCGTGCGCGACATCGCGCGCATCGAGGACGACGACGTCGGTCGCGTCACGAGCGTCGTCGTACACCGCGTTGACGAGCCAACCGTCGTCTTCGTCGCGGCCATCGGGGTCGGCCGCGAACACGCTCTCGCCGACGTGGGCGGTGCTGCCTGCGAACCAATC
>JBBQMI010000339.1:0-3385 GCA_038328825.1 Acidimicrobiia bacterium
GCCTCCGCGCCGAGGGTGCGGAGGCGGGCGAACCACGTCGCGTTGTCGACGGCGAGGGCGAGGGGGCCGACCATCTCGGCCAGGAGGTTGGCGTCGTCGGCGCCGTACTCGCTCGGGTCGGTGTGCTCGATCACCACGAGCCCGATCACGGTGTTCCGCGCGATCAGCGGCGCCGCGAGCATGCTGCGCGCCATCGGGGCGAAGCTCGCGAGGTGCTCGTGGAGCAGGTCGTCGAACACGACCGGTTCCGAACGCGTGAGCGCGGCCGCCGCGGCGGCGGGGAGCTGCTGCTCGTCGATCGCGGGTCCGAGGCGCACACCTTCGGCGAGCTCCACTCGCCACATGCCGCTCGTGGGGTCGCGCACGATCATCGTGGCCGACGTGTAGTCGAAGACCTCGTGGAAGCGGCGCTGTGTCGACGCGACGACCTCGCCGAGGTCGAGCGACGCGGGCAGGGTCTGCACGACCTCGTGGAGCGCGCTCAGCAGATCGTTGGCGGTGGCCATGCGTGCGAACTGGTCGCGGTCGCTCAGGCGCCGCGCCTCCTCGGCGATCCACAGCTGACGGGTGAACGCGCCGATGCAGCCGCAGAGACCGAGCATGAGCGCGGCCTGCGCTCCGTCGGTGATGTCGGTGGCGCCGTCCTGCACGAGCACGTCGGCGAGCGTGAGGACTCCGGCCGCGATCGCGGCGGCGGCGATACCTTCGCGGTAGCCCCAACCGAACCCGGCGAGCATCACCGCGGGGATGGGCACGAGCACGAACGGGCTCGTCCAGAGTCCGCTCATCGAGAGCGCGACGATGCACAACGCGAGCTCGGCGAACACGGCGATCTCGGCGCCGCGGTCGGTCTCGCGCAGTTGGAGCGGTCGGAGGGTCCGGAACGCGGTGTAGAGGGTGAGGATCACCGCGGCGAGGATGTTGCCGGGGTCGCCGAGGTCCCGCGTCGAGACGAGCAACAGGAGGCCGACGCCGACGGTGCTCCACCGGAGGATGACGAGGAGGGGACCGAGGTGCTCGCCGATCGCGGCCTGTCCGCTGCGCGACGATCCGCCCTCGGGCCGTCCCGGGATCCGGATGGGAGCGACCGACGCTTCCTCGAGCACGGTCGGCGGGGCGTCGACGTGGTTGTCGACGATGGTGCCGCGGACGACGGGGTCCGGGCGCGGGGCCGTGACCGATGCCGCGACCGGGCTGCCCGGCGGGTGCTCCGGGCCGCGGTCGTCGTCGTCGTCGAGCAGAGCCCGCCCTCGCTTCACCCGCCAGTTGTCGGCACGTTGAGCGCCCGACCGAAGCGGTTCTCCCTACAATGACCGACCGTGCTGCTGGCTGGACTCACAGGGGGGATCGGGGCGGGGAAATCCACCGTCGCCGACATGCTCGTGGAACGGGGTGCCGTCCTCGTCGACGGCGACAAGGTCGCCCGGGAGGTGGTGGAACCGGGCCAGCCCGCCTTGGAGCGAATCGCCGAGCGATTCGGTCCGGGAGTGCTCGATGCCGAAGGCCGACTCGACCGCCAGGCGCTGGCCGCGGTGGCCTTCGCCACCAAGCACGCCCGCAAGGACCTCGAGGCGATCACCCATCCGGCCATCCAGGCCGAATTCGCCCGCCGGGTCCTGGCTGCGGCCCCCGACGCCATCGTGGTGCTCGACGTGCCCCTCCTCGTGGAGTCGGGCAAGGCCAACGAGCGCGGCTACCACTGCGTGATCGTGGTCGAGACCCCCCGTGACCTGCGCCTCGACCGGCTCGAGGCCCGGGGAATCGACCGCGCCGACGCCGAGGCCCGCATGGCCGCCCAGGCCACCGACGACGAACGTCGGGCGATCGCGACCTGGGTCCTGCACAACGACGCCGACCTCGCCAAGCTCGCCCGCCAGGTCGAGACCGTCTGGACCGACCTCGTCGCCCGCAACCGCGACCTGAACGCCGACTGAAACGAGCTGTGGGGGCGGAATACCTGTCCCACCCCCGTCGTAGAGTCGGGAACGATGCCGGCACTGGAACTCGTCTCCGAATTCGAAGCGGCGGGCGACCAGCCCCAGGCGATCGCGGCCCTGAGCGAGGGGATCCGCGCGGGGGAGAAGTACCAGACCCTGCTCGGGATCACCGGGTCGGGGAAGTCGTTCACGATCGCGTCGGTGATCGCGGAGGTGCAGCGGCCGACGATCGTGCTCGCGCCCAACAAGAGCCTCGCCGCGCAGCTGGCGAGCGAGTTCCGCGAGCTCTTCCCGAAGAACCGGGTCGAGTACTTCGTGTCGTACTACGACTACTACCAGCCCGAGGCGTACCTCCCGTCGACCGACACGTACATCGAGAAGGACAGCTCGATCAACGACGAGATCGACCGGCTGCGCCACTCGGCCACCGCGTCGTTGCTCTCCCGGAGAGACGTGATCATCGTCGCGAGCGTCTCCGCGATCTACGGCCTCGGCTCGCCGGAGACCTACTCGAAGCAGCTCGTGCAGGTGGGCGTGGGGGAGGAGCACGCGCAGCGCGCGATCCTCGGCCGCCTCGTCGACCTCCAGTACGAGCGCAACGACATGGGGTTCGTCCGCAACAAGTTCCGGGTGCGCGGCGACACGATCGAGATCTACCCGGCCTACGAGGAACGCGCCGCGCGCGTCTCGCTGTTCGGCGACGAGGTCGAGAAGATCTCGTGGGTCGACCCGCTCACCGGTGAGATCGCCGAAGACGTCGACCGGCTGGTGCTGTTCCCGGCCTCGCACTACGTGACCGACCACGACAGCCTCGCCCGGGCGACCGTCGGCATCGAGCAGGAGCTGCACGAGCGCCTGAAGTGGTTCGAGGACCACGGCAAGCTCCTCGAGGCGCAGCGGCTGCGAATGCGCACCACGTACGACCTCGAGATGCTGCGCGAGATCGGTACCTGCTCGGGTGTCGAGAACTACTCGCGCCACCTCGACGGCCGCGCCGCCGGTGAGGCGCCGTACACGCTGCTCGACTACTTCCCCGACGACTACCTCGTCGTGCTCGACGAGTCGCACGTGACCGTGCCGCAGCTGCACGGCCAGTACGAGGGCGACCGGTCGCGCAAGGAGACCCTCGTCGACCACGGCTTCCGGCTCCCGTCGGCGATGGACAACCGTCCGCTGCGGTTCGAGGAGTTCAGCGAGAAGATCAACCAGATCGTCTACCTCTCGGCCACGCCCGGTCCCTACGAGCTCGAGGTGTCGACGCGCGTCGCCGAGCAGATCGTGCGCCCGACCGGTCTGATGGATCCGGAAGCGATCGTCCGACCCACGAAGGGCCAGATCGACGACCTGGTGGGGGAGATCAACGCCCGGGTCGACAAGGACCAGCGGGTGCTCGTCACCACCCTCACCAAGAAGATGTCGGAGGACCTCACCAACTACCTCCTCGAGCT
>JBBQMI010000340.1:0-3372 GCA_038328825.1 Acidimicrobiia bacterium
CGAGGACCTGGTCGGGCACGCGCAGGCCCACGGTGTCGCGTCCGCCGGTCACCGCGTCGGAGACCTGCCCCTCGTTGCGACGCACGACGATCGTGAGAGGCCCGGGCCAACAGCTCGCGGCAAGCAGGCGGGCGTCGTCGGAGACGTCGCGAGCCCATACGTCGAGCTGGTCGGTGTCACCGAGGTGCACGATCACCGGATGATCGACGGGACGTCGCTTCACCGCGTACAGCCGAGCGAGCGCGACCGTGCTCGACGCGTCGGCGCCGAGTCCGTACACGGTCTCGGTGGGGAACGCGACCAGACCGTCGGACCGGAGGACCCGCGCCGCCCGTACCACCGCCGCGGTGGTCACCAGTAGTTGATGCGGGTCGCGCGCTCTTCGACGACGTCGAGATCGTCGGTCCAGGCACCGGACGACAGGTACTTCCAACCCGCGTCGGGGAACAGGGTCACGATGGTCCCGGCGTCCATGGTCGCGGCCATCTTGGCCGCGCCCGCCGCGGCGGCGCCGGATGAGATCCCGGCGAACACACCGCACTCGTCGAGGAGCCGGCGCGTCCACTCGATCGACTCCCGCGGGCGCACGATGAACTTCCGGTCGAGGATCGCGGGATCGAAGATCGGGGGGACGAAGCCGTCGTCGAGCGATCGGAGGCCCTGCACGAGCTCTCCGGCCGGTGGCTCCACCGCCGCGACCTTCAGCTGCGGGTTGCGCTCCTTGAGGTAACGACCGACGCCCACGAGCGTTCCGCTCGTGCCGAGTCCGGCCACGAAGACGTCGACCTCCGGGCAGTCGCGCCAGATCTCCGGCCCGGTTCCCTCGTAGTGCGCGAGCGGGTTCGCCGGGTTGCCGTACTGGAACAGGGTGACGAGGCCGGGCTCGGCCGCCGCGATCTCCTCCGAGAGCCGGATCGCGCCGTTGCTCCCCTCTTCGGCAGGCGACGGCGTGACCTCGGCGCCGAAGATCTCGAGCAGCTGGCGGCGTTCGACGCTCACGTTCTCGGGCATCACCACCCGCAGGCCGTAGCCCCGGAGACGGGCGACGAGCGCGAGCCCGATTCCGGTGTTGCCGGAACTGGGTTCGAGGATCGTGTCGCCCGGACGGAGACGACCGTCCTTCTCGGCCATCTCGACCATCTTCAGTGCGATGCGGTCCTTCGAGGAACCGCCGGGGTTCTGACCCTCGAGCTTCGCGTAGATCCGGACCGCCGGATTGGGCGACAGGGCGTGCACCCCGACGAGCGGCGTGTTCCCGATGCAGTCGAGGATGCTCTCGTGGCGCGCCACGGGGTCAGCCGCCCGCGACCGCCGGCAGGATCGAGATCTCCGCGCCGTCGGCGACCTCGGTGTCGAGCTGGTCCAGGTACCGGATGTCTTCGTCGTCGACGTAGACGTTCACGAACTTGTGCAGGGCACCGTCGGCATCGACGAGCTGGTCCGAGAGCCCCGGGTACCGGGCCACGAGATCGGCGAACGCCTCGCCGACGGTGGAACCCTCCGCACTCACGACGGGCGTGCCGTCGGTGTGGGGGCGCAGGACGGTGGGGAGGCGGATCTCGACGGCCATGACGTGAGGTTACAAGTCCCGATCCCGCCTGCGGATTCCCGAGACGGTCGTCACGAGAATCAGCGCTTCGCGTAGTTGTACGGATGGCATGCCCGCGGTGCTCCCGTAGGTTCGACCGCGGGCCCACCGGTCACGACGTTCGTTCGCCGGGTGGGCCCGGACCGGTCCGGCGGTGGCTGCTCTCCGCCCCCCAACTCGGGGAGTCGCCCCGCCGCTCCGGCTCTCCACGCCGGACCGGCCCATCACCCGAGGCGGCGGACCCCGCCGTCTCAATCCGGCTGCCGTCTCAATCCGGCTGATCCGCGCCCTGCTCGAACTCCGGATCGGCGGCGACCCGGCGGACGAGATCGCTCCGGGAGCGCAGCGCGAGCTTCCGGTAGATCTTCCCGAGGTGGTACTCGACGGTGCGGGGGCTGAGGAAGAGCGCGGCGGCCGCTTCCCGACTCGTGGCCCCGTTCGCGACCACGAGCGCGACGCGGAGCTCCTGGGGGGTGAGCGCGTCGGCGCGTGGCCGCCTCGCCGACGCGACGCGGCCTCGGATGCACGCGTCGGCTTCCGTCGCCGACCTGCGTTCCCATCGCCGCGCGCCGAGTTGCGCGAATGCGTCGGTCGCCTCGACGAGAATGCGACGCGCCGCCACGACGTCGCGACTGCGACGCAGGTGCTCGCCGAAGCACAGGCGGGTGCGGGCCGCCTCGAACGGCGCCTGCACCTCGGCGTGGCGTTCCAGCGCGGCGTCGTAGTCGGCGGCAGCACCATCGCCACCGAGGAGCGCGCGACTGCGGAGGAACAACGCCTGACCGAGCGGGCCCTGGTGATCCGGATGGTACGGGGCGAGCTCCTCGAGCAGCCGGACGGCGCGGGCCTTGTTCCCGCAGTGGACGTACGCCTCGATCAGGTCGGGCGCCGGCATCCCCGACGTGAGCAAGTGCACCTCCCGCTCACGCGAGAACTCCTGGGCGCGTTCGAGGCAGTCGATCGCGTCGACCGGACGACCATCACCGAGCAGGGCGAACCCCATCACGGCGGACGCGTGCCACGAGAACGCGGCGAGGCCGAGTCGTTCGGAGAGATCGTACGAAGCGCGTGCGTGGTCGAGCGCGCTCGCGGTGTCGCCCAAACCAGCTTCGACCCTCGCCACGACGAAGAGGGAGCGGGCGAGCGACGTCGCATGACGAGCACCGGTCGCCAACTCCACCGCCTCGAGCCCGTCGGCGTTCGCAGCGGACCAGTGACCAGTGCGCCAGTACAGGTACGCCCGGGCGGCGAGCGCGAACGCGAGCTGGTCAGCCGATCCGTTGATCCGACGCGCGGTCACGAGTCGATCGACGAGTCGTGACGCCACGGAGTGCTCGTCAGCCCACGAGAGTGCGAACACGACGAACTCGTCAGGGCCGAACCGCGCGTCGTGCGCCCCCGCGAGTCGCACGGCGTCCGCGACGACGTCGCGCATCAGGGTCATGTCACCGGAGAGCATCTCGGCGACGGCGAGCATCGTCTTGCGCGGACCCGGCGTCAGCGTGGAGTCGGAACGCAACCGGTCGCGGGCGCCGACGAAGTCGCCCCGGAACATCGCGACCGCGCCCGAGAGCGCGTCGAGCACCGGCAGACGTGGGTCCCCCCGCTCGAGCTGCGCGGCCACCGCGTCGAGCTCCTCCCGGACGCCGCTCGTCCCGAGTGACTCGATCGTCGGCATCGTTCGCAGGATCATCACGTCGGCTCGCCGCGGCGCGTCGTCGACGAGGGTCAGAGCTTCGTCGAACGCCTCGACGGCACGCACGTGCTCGCCCCCGTCGGCGAAG
>JBBQMI010000341.1:0-3355 GCA_038328825.1 Acidimicrobiia bacterium
GCGCGCGCATGTCGACGACGAGGTAGGAGATGCCTGCGACTTTGCGGCGTCCGGATCGGTTCGGGCGAGACACACGCCCCAGTCGGCGAACTGCGCGTAGCTCGTCCAGACCTTCTGGCCGTCGAGCACCCAGCCACCGTCGACGCGGGTCGCACGGGTGGATAGGCCGGCGAGGTCGCTCCCTGCGCCGGGTTCACTGAAGAGCTGGCAGAAGATGGTGCCGGCGTCGAGGATGTGGGGGAGCCAACGGGCCTTCTGGTTGTCGGTGCCGTGCGCGAGGAGCGTCGGCCCGACGAGGTTCACACCGATGCGCCCGACCAGCTCCGGCGCGCGGGCGCGCGCCAGCTCCTCGGTCACGACATAGTGCTCGACCGGCCCGTCGCCCCGCCCGCCGTACTCCTCCGGCCACGCCACGCCGACCCATCGGCCGCCCGCGAGCTGCGCCTGCCACTCGCGCCCGAACGCGACTTCCTCGGCGAGGGCGTCGAAGTGCGGTGGGAGGCCGACGCCGTACTCCCACGGCAGGTGCTCACGCAGCCAGGCCCGACACTCCTCGCGCAGTCGCGCCTCGTCGGTCGTGGGGGAGAGGTCCATGCCGTCGCGGAGCGTACCCAACCCTCGTTCTGGTCATCTCACACTGCCCATGGGACGTCAGATCCTGACCAGAACGGGGGTTTCAGCGGTCGTTGACGGGGACGTACTTGCGTTCGGTGTGACCCGTGTAGATCTGGCGGGGGCGACCGATCTTCGTGCTGGGGTCCTCCCGCATCTCCTTCCAGTGCGCGATCCAGCCGGGGAGCCGGCCGAGCGCGAACAGCACGGTGAACATCTCGGTCGGGAAGCCCATCGCCCGGTAGATGAGCCCCGAGTAGAAGTCGACGTTCGGGTAGAGCTTGCGCTCCACGAAGTAGTCGTCTTCGAGCGCGACCTGCTCGAGTGCCATGGCGAGGTCGAGGAGGTCGTCGCGCTTGCCGAGGTCGGTGAGCACGCCGTCGGCGGTCGACTTGAGGATGCGGGCCCGCGGGTCGTAGTTCTTGTACACCCGGTGGCCGAAGCCGGAGAGCCGGAAGCTGTCGTCGGGGTTCTTCGCCTTCTCGACGTACTTGGCGATGTCGCCGCCGTCGGCCTTGATGCGCTGGAGCATCTCGATCACGGCCTGGTTCGCGCCGCCGTGGAGCGGACCCCACAGCGCGTTGATGCCCGACGCGATCGACGCGTAGATGTTCGCCTGGCTCGAGCCGGTCATGCGGACGGTGGCCGTGGAGCAGTTCTGCTCGTGATCCGCGTGGAGGATGAGCAACTGCTTCAGCGCGTGCACGATGTTCGGGCTCACCGCGTACGGCTCGGAGGGCACCGCGAACATCATGGTGAGGAAGCCCTCGATGAGGTCGAGCGAGTTGTTCGGGTAGAGGAACGGCTGGCCGATCGACTTCTTGTGCGCGTACGCCGCGATCGTCGGGAGCTTGGCCATGAGCCGTACGATCGAGAGGTGCATCTGCTCCGGGTCGTCGATGCTCTCGCTGCCGTCCTGGTAGAAGGTCGACAGCGCGCTGACGACCGACGACAGCATCGCCATCGGGTGTGCGTCGCGCGGGAAGCCGTCGTAGAAGCGTTTCACGTCTTCGTGGAGCAGCGTGTGGCGGCGGATCTCGAAGCGGAACTCGTCGAGCTGGTCCTTGGTGGGGAGCTCACCCCAGATCAGCAGGTAGCTCGTCTCGAGGAACGACGGGTGTTCGCGGTCGACGAGCTGCTCGATCGGGATCCCTCGGTAGCGCAGGATACCCGCGTCGCCGTCGATGAAGGTGATCGCCGACTCGCACGAGCCGGTGTTGAGGTAGCCCGGGTCGAGGGTGATGAGGCCGGTCTGGGCGCGCAGCTTCGAGATGTCGATGCCGAGCTCGTTCTCGGAGCCACGGACCACGGGGAGCTCGAGCTCCGTGTCACCGTGACGAAGGGAAACGGGCGGCTCGGCCATGTTGCACTCCTCAGAGGTCAGGTACCCATGAATCTATCGAGCCCGGCGCCCGATCCCGGAGCCGAGCGTCATCCTGCGCACAGCTTCGGCCGGAAGACCGGAGCGGGTGTCCGAGACTTCGGGTCGACCTCAGCTGCGGGGGACATCGGCCCACGGCAGGTCCTTGTCGACACGCGGTTCACCGGGAAGGCCGAGGACGCGCTCGCCCATGATGTTGCGGAGGATCTCCGAGGTCCCGCCTTCGATGGAGTTGGCCCGGGCGCGGAGGAACATCTTGCGGGGATCGCCGCCGCCGGTGAGCGCCGCCTGTTCCGGTCGGGTCATCTCGAAGTGGTCGGGGAACAGCACGCCCTCGGGTCCGAGGATGGCGATGCACAGCTCGTAGATCTTCTTGGTCACCTCGGCGAACGCGAGCTTCGACACCGCGCCCTCGGGGCCGGCGACACCCTGCTTGCGGTTCGCCGACGCGCGTGCGTTGGTGAGGCGCAGGATCTCCGCCTCGATCCACAGCTCGGCGAGTCGGTCGCGCAGCACCGCGTTTTGGCGTTCCGGGTGCTCCTCCCAGACCTTCATCGCGTCACTGATCGGCCCGGAGCCGCGACCGGCGACTGATCCACCGATCGTGACGCGTTCGTTCATGAGCGTCGTCATCGAGACGCGCCATCCGTCGTTCACGTCACCGATGCGGTCGGCGTCGGCGACACGAACGTCGCTCAGGTACACCTCGTTGAACTCGGCCTCCCCGGTCATCTGCCGGAGCGGACGCACCTCCACGCCGGGGGCGTGCATGTCGAGCGCGAAGTACGTCATCCCGCGATGCTTGGGCGCGTCGGGGTCGGTGCGCGTGACGAGCATCCCGCGGTCGGCCACGTGCGCGAGCGTGTTCCACACCTTCTGGCCGTTCACCACCCACTCGTCGCCGTCGCGCACGGCGCGGGTCGCGAGGCTCGCGAGGTCGCTGCCCGCACCGGGTTCGCTGAACAGCTGGCACCACACGTCCTCGCCGGTGAACAGCGGACGGAGCAGGCGCGCCTTCAACTCATCGTCGCCGTGGGCCACGATCGTGGGCGCGGCGAGGAACAGTCCGAACCCGTTCCACCCGATCGACGCCGAAGTCGCGCCCGCGTCGCGCAGTGCGGTCTCGATGCCGCGCTGCAGCTCCGCCGGGGCACCGAGACCGCCGAACCCCTCGGGGAACCAGACCCACGCGAGACCGCGGTCGTACCGCGCGCCGCGGAACACGACGGAGTCGGTGGTCTTCGGGTCGTGCGCGGCGAGCAGGTCGGCGACGCGTTCGTCGATCTCGGCCGGACCCACTGCGCTCGTCAAGACGTGTCCCATCGGGGCGGAGGCTACCGCCGCCTGCGCAGCTGGTCCGCT
>JBBQMI010000342.1:0-3343 GCA_038328825.1 Acidimicrobiia bacterium
TGGACCGTCGATCTCGCCGATCTCGACGGCATCGACGCCTTCGCGGTGCGGGCCGTCGACGAGCTCGGTGGAATCGACGTGCTGGTGAACAACGCCGGCATCCCGAAGCGACGGCGCGTGCAGGAGCTCACCCCCGACGTCGTCGAGTCGGTGATGGCGATCAACTACTTCTCCCCCATCCGGCTCACGCTCGCACTGCTCCCGGGGTTGATCGAACGGAGTGGACGCATCGTGAACATCTCGTCGGTCGCGGCGCGATTCAGCCCGCCGAGCGAAGCCGCCTACGCCGCGTCGAAGGCCGCGCTCACTGCGTGGTCGGAGTCGATGCAGGTCGACCTCGCGGTCGGTGGCAGCGACGTCCGCGTGCACGTCGTGAACCCCGGCGTGATCGACACCGACCTGTTCCACCTCCCCGACAACGACGAGTCGATGGCCGACATCGAGGCCCTCCCCGTCGAGGCCATGGTGCAACCCGTCCTCGACCAGCTCGCGGCGGGAACGTTCGAGATCTACGTCCCCGAGTGGTTCACCGACATCGTCGCCAACAAGTTCCCCGACACCGGTGCGTTCCTCGAAGGCAGCATCGCCTGGGCCAAACAGAAGACCTGATCCCGGCGAAGAACGCTTTGGCGTCGCAGACCCATCAACTCTGCGGGGTTTCCGACGCCAGAGTGGTTCAGGACGCCCGGCGCAGCAGCGCTTCGATCGCGGGAGCCAGCGTCCGACACCCGGATTTGAGCTCTGCGTCGGTCGCGGTGAAGGGATGCCAGCCGGCGGCCAGGAGCTTGGTCCGTCGCTCGCTGTCCTTCACCAGGGCGAGCCGGCCTCCGTGGAACTCGTAGCTGTCGTACTCGATCGCGATCCGGGCGTCGGGGTACGCGGCGTCGACCCGCCCGAGGAACACGCCACGGTGCTCGATCCGGTGTTGCACGACCGGCTCAGGCAGATGACAGGCACGAAGACCCCGCCGAAGCATCGTCTCCCGTTCGCTGGCCGGGATCCCACCCTCGGGACTGCGCGCGTCGAGGAGCATACGGAGCCGGCGGATGCCGGGACGCCCGGGCCGCGCCATCCGTCGCACGAGCTCGCGCACGGACGTCGGCGTGACGAGACCGACGTTCTCGGCCCGGTCGAGCGCCATCTCGAGCACTGAGGCCGAGCAGGCGGCCGCGAGACCGAGGAGCGTCAGGTCGGGTCCGGTGACCGGGATGCCGTCGACGACGGTGAGGTCGCGGGGATCGATCGCCTTGAGCTCGTGGACGATCAGGTTGTCGTGCCGCGCCCGCCGCCAGCGCGGGCAGGTGATCTCGACGACGTGGCGGCGCCCGCCGGCGAGTCCCCAGAGCGCGGCCGCCGACTGGTGCGACGCGACCGCCCGGAAGCCACCCGCCCAACACGCGGCCAGAAGATCACCCCTCCACGATCGCGCCACCGCCGGGTGGCGGTACACACCTTCGTGCAGAGCCACCCAGTCTCCGCTCGCGAGACGACGTTCGATCGTGCTTCCCGAGAACCTGCACGCTCGGGCGTGCCCGATCGTGAAGACGCCGTGCTGCTCTGCGGCCATCCTGGCCAACGCCCGATCCGCTTCCATCGCCGTATTCAATCAAGCGGGTCGGACAACTACGCCCACCACAGCTCTGGCGTGGGAAGACCCTCAGTTCTGAGGGTTTTCCGACGCCGAAGTGAGGTAGGGGTGGCCCGCGCGTCAGTCGAGGAGGTCGGGCTCGGCGGTGGTGATCCAGTCCCAGAGGGGGCTGAACCCGAACTTGCCGGCCGCGTGGGAGCCGACCTGGCCGGCGGTGAGCGCGGCCATCTCGGGGTCGATGTGGACGGGGTCGCCCGCGGCCGACGCGAGGAGCTGGGCCTGGCACGACCGTTCCATGCTGATGAACCAGTACGCGGCCTCGTCCACGGAGTGGCCGACGGTGAGCAGGCCGTGGTTGCGCAGGATGACGGCCTTGTGCTCACCGAGAGCGTGGGCGATGCGCTTGCCCTCCTCGGTGCCGAGCACGACGCCGGTGTAGTCGTCGAACAGCGAGTGGTCGTCGTAGAACGCGCAGACGTCCTGCGTGATCGGGTCGAGCAGTCGACCGAGCGACGAGAACGCCTTGCCGTGGATCGAGTGCGCGTGAGCGGCGGCAATGACATCGGGACGGGCTGCGTGCACTTGCGAGTGGATCGCGAACGCGGCCCGGTTGACCATGCGGTCGCCTTCGACCACCTCGCCGTCGTCGTTGACGAGCAGCAGGTCCGACACCGTGATCTGCTTGAAGTTCATGGCGAACGGGTTGACCCAGAAGTGGTCGAGCCGTTCGGGGTCGCGCGCGGTGATGTGTCCGGCGACGCCCTCGTCGAAGCCGAACCGGCCGAAGAGCCGGAACGCGGCGGCGAGGCGTTCCTTGCGGTGCTGACGCTCGGTTGCGATCTCGACAGTGGCCATGGCCACCAGCGTAGTGTCGGCGCCACGTCGACGAGGAGGCCGCACATGGCAGATTCCGGCAAGACCTACCGCGTCACCGAGGTCGTGGGGACGTCGTCCGAGAGCATCCACCAGGCCGTGCGCAACGGCGTCGCCCGCGCGTCGCAGACACTGCACGGGCTCGAGTGGTTCGAGGTGCTCGAGACCCGCGGCTCGATCTCCGACGGCACCGTCGCCGAGTTCCAGGTCACGATGAAGATCGGCTTCCGCCTCGACGACTGACGCCTATCCCGCCTGCTTCTTGACCGCCTCCGCGGCTTCGGCCGCGGCGACCGGGTCGAGGTACCGGCGGCTCACGACCGCCATCCGCGCGTCGAGCTCGTACAGGAGCGGCTGACCGGTCGGGATGTTCAGGTCGACGATCGCGTCTTCGGAGATGCCGTCGAGGTGCTTGACCAGTCCACGGAGCGAGTTGCCGTGGGCCGCGACCATCGTGACGCGCCCCGCGACGAGGTCGGGCACGATCCCGTCGTACCAGTACGGCAGCATCCGATCGATCACATCGGCCAGGCACTCCGTCCGCGGCACGACGTCACGGGGCAGGTGCGCGTAGCGGGGATCCTGTGTGGGATCCCAGTCGAGCGGCGGCGGCGGCGTGCGGAACCCGCGGCGGTACTCGAGGAGCTTCTCGTCTCCGAACTCCTCGCGCACCTTCGCCTTGTTCTTGCCCTGGAGGTCGCCGTAGTGACGCTCGTTGAGCCGCCACGAACGTCGGACCGGAATCCAGGAACGATCGGCCACACCCAACGCGAGCTCCGCGGTGCGGATCGCACGCTTCTGCAACGACGTGTGCAACACCTCGGGGAGCACGCCCGCTTCGACGAGGAGCTCACCGCCGCGCACCGCCTCCGCCTCGCCCTT
>JBBQMI010000343.1:0-3340 GCA_038328825.1 Acidimicrobiia bacterium
ATCCCGGGCCGGCCGCCCGACCTCGTGAATCCCCCGAAGGGCTGCAACTTCAGCCCCCGGTGCCCGTACGTACAGGACAAGTGCCGTGAGGAGGAACCACCGTTGCTTCCCGCACCGGCGGTTGGTCACGAGTTCGCGTGCTGGTTCCCCGTCGGCAGCCCCGAAGGGCGGGCGGCCCTCGAACGCAACATCGCCGCGGGTCGCACCGCGACGACGTCGTCGGCGGTCACCTGATGGCCGGAAGCGGCACCGCGCACCTCCGCAGCTCCGAGGAATCACTGCTTCGGGTCGAGAACCTCGTGGTCGAGTTCCCGGCCGGCCGCGGGAACACGGTGCACGCCGTCTCCGACGTCAGCCTCGACATCCTCGAGGGCGAGACCCTCGGCCTCGTCGGCGAGTCGGGATGCGGCAAGTCGACGACCGGACGCGCGGTCATGCAACTCCCCCGCCCCACGTCGGGCGACGTGACGTTCGAGGGCAAGAAGCTCGGTTCGCTCTCGGGTGAGGAGCTGCGCCGCACCCGCACGCGCATGCAGATGATCTTCCAGGACCCGATCTCGTCTCTGAACCCGCGTCGACGGATCAGCGACCTCGTCGCCGAGGGCCTGAACATCTGGAAGATCGGCGACGACGCATCGCGCGTCGCCAAGGTGCGCGAGGTCCTCGAGGCCGTCGGCATCGATCCCGACGCCGCCGGCCCACGACGGCCGCACGAGTTCTCGGGTGGTCAGTGCCAACGCATCTCGATCGCCCGCGCGGTCGTCACGGATCCGCGGCTCATCATCTGCGACGAGCCCGTCTCCGCGCTCGACGTGTCGGTCCAGGCGCAGATCATCAACCTGCTCGAGGACATGAAGGCGCGGTACGGCCTCACGATGATCTTCATCGCCCACGACCTCGCGGTGGTGAAGAACATCAGCGACCGCATCGCGGTGATGTACCTCGGCAAGCTCTGCGAGGTCGGCAACCCCGAGGAGATCTACGCCTCGCCCGCCCACCCGTACACCGCCGCGCTCCTGTCGGCGATCCCGGTCCCCGACCCCGAGGTGACGCCCCGCGAGATCCCGGGTGTGAGCGGCGAGATCCCGTCGCCGCTCTCGCCGCCGAGCGGTTGCCGCTTTCGCACCCGCTGCCCCCGCGCCACCGACGTGTGCGCCGAGCAGGAACCCGTGATGCGCGAGTTCCGACCCAACCACTTCGTGGCCTGCCACTTCCCCATCGCGCCGGGCGAGGACCCCGCCCTCGAAACCGTCGCCTGACCCGCGAACCACGCTTTGGCGTCGAAAAACCCTCGAATGTGAGGGGTTTCCGACGCCAGAGTGATCTTGGGCGAGTGCCCGGGTCAGACCGTGAGCTCCTGGGTGCGGGTGAGGTCCACGGCTTCGAGCAGGCGACGGTCGTGGGTGACGAGGAGCAGGGTGCCGGTGTAGCCGTCGAGAGCGGCTTCGAGCTGCTCGATCGCGGGGAGGTCGAGGTGGTTCGTCGGCTCGTCGAGCACGAGGCAGTTCGACTCCGCCGCGGCCAGGGCGGCGAGGATCGCCCTGCTCCGCTCCCCCGGTGAGAGCGCCGCGGGTGGGCGGGCGACGGCATCGGCGTCGAGGCCGAGCTTGGCGAGCCGGGAGCGCGCCTCGGTCACGAGCAGCCCGGTGCGGGCGCAGAACGCGTCGAGGAGCGGGCCGTCGGTCGCGAGCACCGAGCGGGCTTGATCGAGCGTGCCGAAGCGGACGCCCGGCCCGACCCAGCGCGATCCCCCGTCGAGCGACTGCTGGCCGAGGATCGCCCGCAGCAGCGTCGTCTTCCCGCTGCCGTTCGGGCCGACAATGGCGAGCCGGTCCTGCCACTCGATCGCGAGGTCGACCGGGCCGAGGGTGAACGAGCCGCGGTGCACCACGGCGTCGTCGAGTCGGGCGACGACCGCGCCGCTGCGCTCACCCGTCTCGAACACGAGGTCGAGCTGCCAGCCCTCCCAGGGCTTGTCGACCGCTCGCGCTTCGAGCCGCTCGCGCGCCTTGTCGGTTTGCTTCGCCTTCGCCGCCTGCTTCTCGCTCGACTGCTTGTTCTTGTGGCGGATGAACTTGTCGGTCTCCCCGCTCCTGCGCACGGCACGCACGCCCTGCTCCGACCACGACCGCTGCGTCTGCGCCCGCGTCGCGAGCGCGCTTCGCTCCGACTGGTACTTCTCGTAGGCCTCCGACTGTTGGCCGCGCACCAACTTGCGCGCGGCGACGTAGTCGGACCAGCCACCGGCGTACTCGACGGCCCGATGGGAGTGCTCTTCGATCTCGAGGATCCGCTCGACCGCACCGTCGAGGAACTCCCGGTCGTGCGACACCGCCACCACCGCGCTCGGCGTGGCGCGCACGAAGCGTTCGAGCCGTTCGAGGCCCGCGAAGTCGAGGTCGTTGGTGGGTTCGTCGAGGAGCAGCACGTCGAACCGGGCGAGGAGGATCACCGCGAGCGCGCCGCGCGCCGCCTGACCCCCCGAGAGCGCGCCCACCGGGATGCCGAGCCGGTCGGCCGGGAGCCCGAGGTCGGCGCACACGACCGCGGCGCGCACCTCGAGGTCGTCGCCGCCGAGCGCGAGGAACCGTTCGAGCGCCTCGGTGTACGCGTCGAGGCGGTCAGGATCGGCCGCCAGCGCCTCGGTCAGACGATCGAGCGTGGTCGACGCTTCCTGCACGCCCGTCCGGCGCGCGAGGTAGTCGAGGAGCAGCTCGTCGGGCCGGGCGTCGGGCTCCTGGGGCAGGTAGCCGACGGTGAGCGAGGCGGGCGCGCACTCGACCCGACCGGCGTCGGGTTCGTCGATGCCGGCGAGCACGCGGAGGAACGTGGTCTTGCCGATGCCGTTCGGTCCGACGATGCCGACCCGCTGACCTGCGCCGACGGTGAGCGAGACGGCGTCGAGCACGAGCCGGCCGCCGCGCTGCACCGTGACCTCGCGGGCGACCAACATCCGGTCACCCTACGATCCCGGCTCCGCGCGGCGGACGGCTTTCGCTCAGGCCGCGACGGGTTCCTGGGCAGCAGGCTCCTCGAGCGCGACCGCCAACACGTCTTCGACCTTCGACGCGAGGTGGAACGTCATGACCGCACGCACCGCCTCGGGCACGTCGTCGAGATCGGGACCGTTGCGAGCAGGCAGGACCACCGTGGTGAGCCCGGCGCGTTGCGCCGCGAGCACCTTCTGCTTCAGCCCACCGATCGGCAGCACCCGACCCTGGAGCGTGACCTCGCCCGTCATCCCGACGTCGCTGCGCACCGGTCGGCCGGTGAGCAGGCTGACGAGGGCCGTCGTCATCGTGACGCCGGCCGACGGACCGTCCTTCGGAACGGCGCCCGC
>JBBQMI010000344.1:0-3340 GCA_038328825.1 Acidimicrobiia bacterium
GTCCCGGCGTCGACCGGCACAGGTGGCGCGGGGACCTCCGGCCACGCGGCCTCACCCTTGAGGCAGGCGCGCAGCTCGGCGACCGTGCGCGCCGGGCAGATCTCGACGCCGTCGACGAGCGCGGCCTCGGCCGCGTTGGCGAGCGGGACGACCACCCGGCGCGACCCGGCGCGACGGAGCGCGTCGACGAGCGCGAGCACGCCCGGAACCCGACGCACGGAGCCGTCGAGGCCGAGCTCGCCGAGCACGCCGAGGTCGGTGACGGCGGTGTCGGGCAGCTCGTCGGCGGCGACGAGCAAGCCGATCGCGACCGCGAGCTCGAAGCCCGCGCCGGTCTTGCGGAGCCCGCCCGGCGCGAGGTTCACCGTGATGCGTTGCATGGGCCAGGGGAGGTCCGACGAGAGGAGCGCGGCGCGGACGCGCTCTCGGGACTCGCGACCCGACGCGTCCGGGAGGCCGACGACGTTGTAGGCAGGCAGGCCGGTGGAGACGTGGACCTCGACGCGGACCGGACGGCCGTCGATGCCGACGAGGGTGGCGCTGCGGAGCGTTGCGAGCACGGTGCCTCCGTGATTCGGGATGTTCAGTACGAATCGGACGGAGGGCCCGTTAGGTCGTGGAACGGTCGTGCAGCCGGGACGCCTCGACGGCTGGACGTCACGGTACCGGGAGGGTGTGACATCGACGTCCGGACCGCGTCGGTTCGTGACAGCCGCCCGGGTTGGTAACCTGCTGCCCTGCGTCACGTTGTGACACGGGCTGGTGGTGACGAGCACACGTACGAAGCAATCCACGGCAAGCATCGGGTGACGGAAGTTCGGCGCTGGGTTCCGGTGCGTTCGGAACGGCAGGCGGATGCGATCTGCGAGCAGCTCCGTGCCCGGAGCGGGGGTACGGCTATGAGCGCCACCACCCAGACCTGGGAGATCGACGGCTACCTCACGTCGCTCACTGCCTCGAGCGTGAACACCCGGGAGGCCTACGCGCGCGACATCCGCCAGTTCGTGGCCTGGGCCGACCGCGGTGGCTGTGCCGATCCGGCGGCGCTCGACCACGCGACGCTCCGGCGCTACCTCGCGTACCTCACGACGCGCGGCTTCGCGAAGCGGTCGATCGCGCGCAAGGCCGCGGCGCTCCGCTCCTATCTCCGGTTCCTCCGGCGTCACGGTGTCGTCGACACCGACCCAGGCCGGTCGCTGCGCGCGCCGAAGGGGCCGGCCCGTCTCCCGCGCGTCCCGCGTGTCGACGAGGCCAACGCGATGCTCGAAGCCGCGGCGAACACACTGCCCGAGGCCGCGAGCGGCGATCCCCGTGCCACGGCGTTGGTGCGACGCGACCTCGCGGTCATGGAGATCCTCTACGGAGCTGGTCTCCGGATCGCCGAGTGCTGCGGGCTCACGTTCGAGGGCTGCGATCTCGCCCGGGGCGTGCTCACGGTCCTCGGGAAGGGCTCGAAGGTCCGCCGCGTCCCCCTCGGTGAGCCCGCGATCCTCGCGGCGAACGAGTACCTGGAGCTCGGCCGGTCGGAGCTCGTCACCACCGAGAGCCCGGCCGACCTCGTGTTCCTCAACGCCCGCGGCCGGCCACTCACCCCGCGCGACGCCCGACGGATCCTCGCCCGGTACCCGCTGCCCGACGGGCGGGCGTTGCATCCCCACGTCCTCCGGCACGCGTTCGCGACGCACCTGCTCGAAGGCGGTGCCGACCTGCGGGTGGTGCAGGAGCTGCTCGGGCACACCGATCTCGCGACCACGCAGGTGTACACGCACTTGACCACCGAACGGCTCCGTGCCGTCTACGACGAGACGCATCCCCGTGCCTGACGATCCCATGACCGAGACCGCGGCGCGCGAAGCCGCCGAGATGGTCGCCGAGCTCTGGCGCGAATACAAGGAGAGCGAGACCAAGGAGGCGCGCGAGCGCCTGATCCTGCACTACTCGCCGCTCGTGAAGTTCGTCGCCGTTCGTGTCGCCGCCGGGCTCCCTCAGAACATCGAGCAGTCCGATCTCGTCAGCTACGGGATCTTCGGGCTGATCGACGCGATCGACAAGTTCGATCCGGCGCGCGGCTTCAAGTTCGAGACGTACGCGATCTCGCGCATCAAGGGTTCGATCATCGACGAGCTCCGTTCGATCGACTGGGTGCCCCGCTCGATCCGCTCGAAGGCGCGATCGATCGAACGGGCGTACTCGAAGCTCGAGAACGAGCTGAAGCGGACGCCGGGCGACGCCGAGGTCGCCGACGAGCTCGACATGACCGAGGCCGAGCTGGCCCAGAACCTCTCGCAGATCTCGTTCGTCGGTCTCGTCGCGCTCGACGAGCTGCTCACGGTGGGCGGGGAGCGAACCGGCTCCGCGACGCTCGGCGACACCGTGGCCGACCGAGCCCACGACCCCGTCGCCGCGTTCGAGGTCGACGAGATGAAGCACGTCCTCGCCGATGCGATCAACCGGATGCCCGACCGGGAACGGCTCGTGCTCACTCTCTACTACTACGAGGGCCTCACCCTGTCGGAGATCGGCGACGTGCTCGGCGTCACCGAGAGCCGGGTGTGTCAGATCCACACCAAGGCCATCCTCCAGCTGCGGTCCCGCCTCGTGGAACCCGAGCGCGAGCGCACCCCCTGACCTGATCCACCCTTCGACGGGATCGGTCGGCGGCCCTGTTCAGCGGACCCGCCGCTCGGTACTCTGGCGGTACTTCCCCCATCGGCTTCCCCGTGTCGTGTCGTTCGACGCGGGGAGAGCTCCGATGGATCGGTCCTGGTTCCGCTGCGCGTGCGCAGCCGCTGTCATCGCAACCTTCGTGGTCGCGCTTCCCGCGCGCGCCGCGGCCGAGCGCTCCCCGTCGCCGGGGGGCCCGTCGCCGGGGAACTGGTCGCTTCCCGTGGCGGGAACGGTCGGTCGGGGGTTCGACGCGCCGTCCTCGCGCTACGGCGCGGGCCACCGCGGTGTCGACTTCGTGGTCGCCGATGACGCACCGGTCCGCGCCGCCGGCGACGGCGTCGTCGCGTTCGCCGGGTCCGTCGCGGGCGCGCTCCATGTGGTCGTCGCCCACGCCGGCGACCTGCGCACGTCGTACTCGTTCCTCGCGACCATGAGCGCCCACCGTGGCGCCGTCGTGCGACGTGGCGACCCACTCGGAACGACCGGTGGACCGTCGGGCTCGCATCCGCACGGGTTCCACTTCGGCCTCCGGATCGGCGACGAGTACGTCGACCCGATGTTGCTGTTCCGTCCGACCGACCTGAGTCGCGTCGTGCACCTCGCGCCGGTGACCCACGCGAGCGCGCCGGGTGCGGGGTCATGGGCGGTCGAGGCGCTCGGCGTCTGGCACGGG
>JBBQMI010000345.1:0-3337 GCA_038328825.1 Acidimicrobiia bacterium
GACGTACCCGTCACCCAGCCCGGATCCGCGGTGCACCAATAGACGTCGTCGGGATGCAGGTCGAGCGCGAACCGCCCCGTCGCGTGATGGGCGACCACCGCCTGATGCACGTGGATCGCGCCTTTCGGTGTGCCGGTCGTCCCACTGGTGAAGTGGAGCAGCGCCATCGACTCCGGGTCGGTCGACGGGATCTCGTAGACGGGGCTCGCCGCGGCGAGCCGCTCCGCGAGGTCGATCGTTCCCGGGATCGACCTCGGTTCGGCCCCTCTTCCGATGAGCAACACGTGTTCGAGCTGCGGGAGGTCGTCGCGCAGATCCGCGACCTTCCGGCGGTAGAGCACGTCGGTCGTCACGAGCGCTCGGGCGTCGCCGCGTTCCAGGCGCTGGCGAATCGGCTCCGGACCGAACGCAGAGAACAGCGAACACACCACCGCCCCTCGCTTCAGTGCGCCCAGCACCGCCACCGTGAGCTCCGGCACCCGTCCGCTGAGCACGAACACCCGCTCACCCGCCTCCACCCCGAGCTCCTCGAGCACGTTCGCGAATCGACTCGTGGCGTCGCGGAGCTCCCCGTAGGTGAGATCGTGGACCTCGCCGTGACGCCCGAGACAGCGCAACGCGACGTGGTCACGCCGCCGTTCACCGGCATGGCGATCAACGGCCTCGTGGGCGATGTTGAGCCCGCGTCCGCCGGGGAGACCGTCGAGCGCTCGACGCGCGTCGTCCCACGTGAACTCGAGGCAGGTTCGTTCATAGTCGACGAGGTTGGGTTCGACGACCCAGGGGCCGCCCGGTTTGACGATCGTTGCCCACCCCCCGGAGTCACCGTGGTCCCCGGTCGGCCGTGTCGCGTCCTGTCGGAGCATCATGTCCTGACCACGAGGACCGGGCACGAGCACCCGTGCACCACGCCCATCGCGACGCTGCCGAGTGCGACCCGAGCCAGACCGCGGCGGGCATGGGTTCCCACGACGACGATCGACGCCGGCAGGTCCCGAGCGAACTCGACGATCGAGCGGGCGGGATCGACCTGACGCAGAATCTTCCTCTCGGCGGCGACACCGAGCTGGGCGAGTGCCGTCACCGCGGCTTCGGCGCTGTCGCCGTCTCCGGGCCATCCCAACGTTTCGCCGTCCGAGGCGAGCGGGATCGGCGGCGGCGCGACGACCTCGACCACGCAGACCGCGAGCGCCGAGCTCGACGCGAGCTCAGCTGCCGCGGGCGTGATCGCGGTGGCGGTCCCGGGCGCGTCGACCGCGACCACCATCCTCGACGGATCGGGGGAGTCCGAATCGCGCGCGACGTGAGGTCCGACGAGCAGGACCGGGTTCTCCGCGCCCCGGACAACCGTCTCGGCCACGCTGCCGAGCACGGCCTGGCCGAGACCACCGTGGCCATGCGTCGCCATGCAGATGATCGAACCCGGATGTTCCGCGGCGACCAGAAGGATCGCGTCGGCAACCCCGCGGTCGTCGATGACCCTGGTCGTGACCTCGACATCGGCCAGACCGGCCGCCTTCTGCTCGAGGTACTCACGGCGCGCCATCGCGTCGTCACCCCGGATCGCGGTGACGAGCGTCAGTGGCCCACCCGCCGCGACGACGTGCGCATGGGGCAACGCCGCCTCGGATCGGGGGGAACCGTCGAGCGGGACGATCACGTGAGGCACGAGCCATGATGGTCAGGACCCGCCGACCCACGCCAGGGTCCAAAGTCGGATCGTCCGGCCCTCCACGAGACGACCACCTGCCCGCAGGCCGATGCCTCGCCTCGATCAACGGAATCCGACAGGTCACTCCACGACCCGCAACGTCGACGGCACGTCCATCCGCGCGAGCTTGCGCACCGTGAGCAGCGGCGCGAGCGCCACGACACCGATCCCGAGGACCAGCGCGAGCGCGACGGTCCTGCTCGAGAGCGCAGCCACGATCCCGAGGTCGGGCAGCGTGCTGGGCAACAGCCGTGTGACCAACCACGTGAGGAGCAGTCGACCCACCGCGAAACCGACCGCGGTTCCGAGCACACCCACCAGGAGGCTCTCCCCGATCGCCATCAGCGCGACGGTGCGGAGCGGGAGCCCGAAGGCGAACATGGTCGCGTGCTCGCGGGCACGGTCGTCGGCGTTGATGCTCGCCGTGTTGAAGGCGATCAGGAGCGCAAGGAGCAGCACCGCGCCCTCGACGATCACCAGGATGCCCAGCATCCGGTCGAGCTCCTTGCGGATCGTGTCGGTGACCGCCGTGACGGGCTGGACTGACGAAACCCCGACGATCGGGAACAGCGTCCGCTCCATCCGGGCGGCACTCACCGACGGCTTGGGATCCACCACGACGACGTTGGCGATCCCGGAGAGGTTCATGAGTGCACCGCCGTCCCGTGAGTCCATCCACGCAACGGCACGCGTCGGGATCGGGCTGATGCCGCGCACGACGACACGGGACTCCACGAACCGGTAGGAGGTGAGTCCCACGCGTCGGGGGTGCCGGAGCAGCACCGTCTCGCCCGGATGCACCCCCAGGTCGTCGGCCGCCTTGCGGCTGATCACGATCGACGGGCCCCGCACCCGCGCCCGGTCCTCGATCGTCGGCCGCCACATCGGGCTGTCGAGGTCGGTCACCACCACGAACACGTCGATCTTGGTCGCACGGTGTCGGATCGTTCCCGGGAGCTGGAGCTCGGTGTGTGCATCGCGCACCAAGGCTTGCTCCGCGACTGCTCGCACGGTGGCACTCGAGTCGGGACCGAACGCCGAGAGCGTCACTGTGAGGCGGTGCGGCGCGGAGCGGGTCAACTCGTGGTGCGCCCGATCGATCGTCGCGTAGAACGAATCGAGCATACCGACGACGCCGAGCAGCACCGCGATCGCCGCGGCGATCCCGAGCGCGGTCATCACCGTTCGTCGTGGTTCACGGAGCACGTTACGAGGCGGGAGCTGTGTGGTGCTTCGCCCGGGGAGCGGCATGCGACGCAGCAGCACCATGAGCCGCCCCCCTCGGGAGGCGACCGCGCCCGTGCGGATGGCCTCGACGGGCGTCACCCGAAGCGCCCGCCGAACCGGGATGATGGTTGCAACGAACGGAACGACGAGACCCAGCGCGGCGCCGCGCGCGAACGTCGCGAGCGGGAAGGTCTGACGCCACACCGGCAACGGGAAGAACCCGCGCAGCACGCCGAGCATCAGTTGGGAGACGGCGAGCCCAACCACGATGCCCAGCACGGCGCCGAGGAACGCGACCTGGAATGCCATGAGCAGCGGACGGATCGCCAGTCGGTGGGTCGGGGTCCCGAGCGCCATCCCGATTCCGATCTCGCGACGCTGCACTTCGACGATGCGTCC
>JBBQMI010000346.1:0-3337 GCA_038328825.1 Acidimicrobiia bacterium
GGCCACGGCGAGCACGCCGCGATGGCGGACCGGCTCACCGGGGTCGTCGGCCGACTGGACCTTGATCGAGACGGTCGCACCGATCGCCCGACGGAAGTGCGTCGGCGTGCGCAGCGGCCGCTCGAGCCCGGGGCTGCTGACCTCGAGGCTGTAGGCGCCGGAGCCGAGATCGGGTCCGCGCTGATCGGCCGCGTCGAGCGCCGCCGACACCGCCTGGGTTGCCGTCGTGAGCGCGTCGAGATCGACGCCGCCCTCGCGGTCGACGGTGAGTTGGAGCGTGCGCCCGTCGAGCGTGAGATCGAAGACCTCGAGGTCGAGCGACTCGACGACCGGTTCGACGACTGCTCGCACCGCAGCCACTCGCATCACTCCACCTCCTTCGCTTCTCAAGCTGCTCTTCGTGGGGACGTCTGGCTCCGGGCAAGAAAAAACGTGGGCATTGGGCCCACGCTCGCCTCGCCCCTCCAATGCACGGATGGACCCAACTCGTCGGACAGAACTCGGTGAGTATACCGGACTTCACCTGGAGTTTCCTGCCGCGCTCCGTGGTCGTCGCCGCCACGATACTTGGCAGTTGGTTGGGATCTCGTCGTATATGGACGGAAACGCAACGAACTCAGCGGGTGTTCGGCGCTCGGCGTTCGGCGTGCTGCGGTGGTCAGGCGCCGAAGACGTCGCGGAGCTCGGCCGGGACGACCGACTCGAGCTGCGCGTAGGTGCACGACGCCGGCTCGCGGTCGGGACGCCACCGCTGGAAGCGCGCGGTGTGGCGGAACCGATCACCCTGGAGGTGCTCGTAGGCGACCTCGGCGACGAGCTCGATGCGCACCGGCTCCCACGAGAGGTCCTTGCCGCCCGTCCAGCGGCTCTGACCACCGGGCTTGCGGCCCTCGGCGTGCGCGGCCGGGTCGGCCCACTCCTGCCAGGGGTGCTCGTCGAACGCGCCGGCACGGTACGGCTCGAGCTCGGCGAGCAGCTCGACACGCCGCGGCGCCGCGAAGCTGCTCGCCACGCCGACGTGGTGGAGCATGCCGTCGTCGTCATAGAGGCCGAGCAGCAGCGACCCGACGCCTGCACCGTCCTTGTGCAGGCGGAACCCTGCGACGACGCAGTCGGCGGTGCGGAGGTGCTTCACCTTGAGCATCGTGCGCTTGCCCTCGCCGTACGGCAGGTCGAGTGGCTTCGCGACCACGCCGTCGAGCCCCGCACCCTCGAAGCGGCCGAACCAGTCGCGCGCGACGTCGGGATCGCGCGTGGCCGGCGTGAGGTAGACGGGAGGGGTCGCGTCACCGAGCATCGATTCGAGTCGGGCCCGACGCTCGGAGAACGGCAACTCGCGCAGATCGTCGTCGGCTTCCGCCAGCAGGTCGAACGCGACGAACGCCGCGGGCGTCTCCTCTGCGAGCATCGCGACCCGACTGGCAGCCGGGTGGATGCGCAGCGACAGGAGATCGAAGTCGAGGCCGCGATCGGTCGCGATCACGATCTCGCCGTCGACGACCGCCCGGTCGGCCAGCGCGGCGCGCAACGGATCGACGAGGTCGGGGAAGTACCGGGTGAGCGGCTTCTCGTTGCGGCTCCCGAGCTCCACGTCGTCGCCGTCGCGGAACACGATGCAACGGAAGCCGTCCCACTTGGGTTCGTAGAGCAACCCCGGCGTGGTCGGCAGCTCGCGGGCCAGCTTCGCGAGCATCGGCGAGACGGGAGGGTTGACGGGGAGCGTCACGGCCGGCTCGTCAGGCGCGTGCCAGCGCCGGGACCACTGCGTCGAGCGGGAGCTCGTCGCGATCGCCGGTGGCGCGCATCTTGCGTTCGACCACGCCCCGGGCGAGTCCCTTGGTGCCGACCACCACCTGCACGGGCACGCCCAGCAGGTCGGCGTCGGCGAACTTCACACCCGGGCGGGCGTCGCGATCGTCGTAGAGCACCGCGTAGCCCGCGGCCTGCAGCTCCGAGTACAGCGAATCCGCCGCCTGGGCGACGTCGCCGAGGGCGACGAGGTGGACGTCGTACGGCGCGAGCGCGGCAGGCCAGGTGAGTCCGTTGTCGTCGTGGTGCTCCTCGGCCACGGCGGCGACGATCCGGCTGATGCCGATGCCGTAGCAACCCATGACCATCGGGTGCTGTGCGCCGGCGTCGTCGGTGTAGAGCGCTCCGAGCGCCTCGGTGTACTTGGTGCCGAGCTGGAAGACGTGGCCGACCTCGATGCCCCGGTCGATGCGCAGCGGCGCGGAGCAGCTCGGGCAGGGATCCCCGGGCTCGACGACGACGATCTCGTCCCAGTGCGTGGGCGTGAAGTCGCGACCCAGCACCGTGTCGATGGTGTGGTGGTCGGTCTCGTTCGCGCCGGTGACCCAACCGTGGGGGGCGCGGACCGAGGTGTCGGCGAGGACAACAGTCGCGCCGGCGAAGTCGGGCCCTATGTAGCCCTTCGGCAGTTCGCGGTGCGCCGCGAAGTCGGCGTCGCCGTACAGGCGGACCGATCGGCCGGAAAGCGCGCGCCCGATGGCGAACTCGTTGACCTCGCGGTCGCCGGGGACGATCGCGAGGCCGAGCTCACCGTCGACGTCGAATGCGATCGCCTTCAGCAGCAGGTCGGCAGATGTATCGAGGTGCTTTGCGACCCCGTCGATGCCGGGGAGATCGGGCGTGTGGACCTTCGTCCTGGGACCGACGTCCGGCGTCTGGCCCTCGGGGGTCGATTGTCTGGTTGCGGCCTCGGTGTTCGCGGCGTAGTCGCAGTTCGCGCACCAGACGAAGGCGTCCTCGCCGACGGCGGCCACGGCCATGAACTCCTGGCTGGTGTCGCCGCCGATCTCGCCCGACTGCGCCTTGACCGCGCGGAAGGTGAGCCCGCACCGGGTGAAGACCTGGCCGTAGGCGTCGAACATCGCGTCGTAGGCGGCCTGGAGGCCGGTGAGGTCGCGGTCGAAGGAGTAGGCGTCCTTCATGAGGAACTCCCGGGCCCGGAGCAGGCCGAAACGGGGCCGGAGCTCGTCGCGGTACTTCCAGTTGACCTGGTAGAGGTTCACGGGCAGGTCGCGGTAGCTCGTGTACTCCCCCGCCACCGTGGTGGTGATGAGCTCCTCCGCCGTGGGCGACAGGGCGAATCCGGTGCCCTTGCGGTCCTCGAGCTTGAACATGAGGGGCCCGTAGGACTGGTCGCGCCCGGTGCGCTCCCAGAGCTCGAGCGGCTGCGCGATCGGCAGCAGGACCTCCTGCGCGCCGGCGCGATCCATCTCCTCCCGCACGATCTCCGAGACCCGCTGGAGGACCCGGTTGCCGAGCGGGAGCCACGAGTAGAAGCCGGACGCGACCTTGCGGATGTAGCCGGCCC
>JBBQMI010000347.1:0-3320 GCA_038328825.1 Acidimicrobiia bacterium
GGTCGACCTCGCCGCGCACACGCTGAACGGGTTCTCCTACGTCGAGCGTGTGACCGGCGCACCGATCCTGGCCCAGTCGGTGGCGTACCTCGACTGCGAGGTGCGCGACAGGTTGGTCGTGGGGGAGCAGACATTGTTCGCGGGCGAGGTGGTCGACGCGGGGTTCCTGAAGCCGGAGGACACTCCCGTCCTGCGCATGGAGGACACCCGCATGAACTACGGCGGTTGAACGCCCGGTTCCGACTTGGGGTGTCCGACCGATGGTGATGGAGGACACCCGCATGAACTACGGCCGCGGTGAGCCCGGCCCGCGGGTCGCGTTGTTCAGCGGACGGTGGCGCCGCCGTCGACGGCGAGGATCTGGCCGCTCACGTAGCTGGAGTCGTCGCTGAGCAGCGTCGCGATGGTGGCGCCGAGCTCGGCGGCCGTGCCGACGCGTCGGAGCGGGACGTCGCCCGTCATGGATTCCGCGAACTGGGGATCGAGGAACGTCGAGCCCATGCCCTCGCCCGCGGTCGCACCCGGGCACACGCAGTTGACCCGCACGCCGCGCGGTCCGTACTGGACACTGGCGAGGCGGGTGAGCGCGATGACGCCGCCCTTGCTCGACGTGTAGGCGGGACCGAAGCCGTGCCCGCGCAGGCCGGCGGTCGACGCGATGGTCACGATCGCACCCCCCGATCCGAGGCGGGGCAGCACCGCACGGAGGGTGAGGAAGGTGCCGCGAAGGTTGACGCCGAGCACGCGGTCGAACGTCGCGACGTCGGTCTCGCCGATGTCGGTGAGGTCGCCCGGATCGAAGATCCCCGCGCTCGTCACGGCACCGTGGAGCGCACCGAAACGCGCTTCGGTGGCTTCCACTGCGCCCACGACGTCGGCTTCCTCGGCGACGTCGGCGACGGCCACGAGCGCGCGGGAAGGATCGGCCGAACCTTCGGCGACGGTCGCGGCCGCATCGGCGTCGCGGTCGACGAGGGCGACGTTGGCACCCTCCTCGAGGAGGCGAAGCGTGGTCGCGCGCCCGATGCCGCTGCCCGCGCCCGTCACGACGAACGTGCGGTCGCGGAGATCACGCATCAGGGTGTGATCCGCGGTCGGATCAGCAGGCGAGCGGTGGTCTCGAGCTGACGCCCCGCCGATTCGGCGGTCTCACTGCCGGACACGAGGCCGATGATGCACGCGAAGCACACCAGCTCGAGCACCTTCACGATGTCGTCGCGTTCGGGGAGCTCGTCGTCGCCGAGCGCGATGTCGATCCACGCCACGACCATCTCGTGGAAGTCGGTCTGCGCGTCGAGCACCGATGGTTCCACCGCGAGCACCGCGGCCACGATCGCCTCGGCGAGCAGCGGCCGAGACGCCGCCGTGGCCATCACCATGCGGAGCGCCTCGGCGACGCGCTCGACCGGGTCGGGTCCGACCGGTGGATCGGCGCCGAGGGACTCGGAGAGCGCGCCGCCCCAGGTGAGCAGCACCTCGGTGAGGAGGTGGTCCTTCGAGGCGAACCACCGGTAGAGCGTCGCGAGGGCCACGCCCGAACGCTCGGCCACCGTCTTCATGACCACGGCGTCGTAGCCGCCGGTCTCGGCGAGCTCCATCGCTGCCGCCACCACGCGGGCCCGCCGCTCGACCTGTTCGTCGGACAGCGTGCGCCGGACCACGAGCGACCGGGTGGTCACCCGCGTTCCCCTGGTGTTTGATCGGTTCGCCCCAGAGTGGTCATCTGTCCGTCCGTCCGTTTCCGCACCGTGTGAAGGTGATCCTGGCGGCCGCGATCCCGACCCGTTGCCCGCTCCATGAGAACTCATTCTATAATGCGTTCTCAGCGGAGGAGCCCCGGCCCCGGAGGAGCACAACGGTATGGCAACGACGATGCCGCGCGGAACTGCCGATCTCGCGGATCTCAACGATCACGACTCGTTCGTCACGGGGATCCCACACGAGACGTTCGCTCACTGGCGGGCGACCGATCCGGTGCACTGGACCGAGCACCCGACCGAGCACGACTACTGGTCGGTCACCACCTACGACGAAGTCGTGGCCGCGAACCGCGACGCCGAGGTCTTCTCGAGCCAGCGCGGCGGCGTGTTCATGATGGATCCCGACGAGGAGATGCTCGCCCAGCTCGGCCTCCTCATGCTCACGATGGACCCGCCCCGGCACACGCGCTACCGCCTCCTCGTGAGCCGCGCCTTCACGCCGAAGCACATCCGCGACCTGGACCTGTTCATCCAGCGGAGCACGCATCGGATCGTCGACGAGGTCATCGAGCGGGGCTCGGCCGACTTCGTGGTCGACCTCGCCGCGGAGCTCCCGCTCCAGGTGATCGCCGAGATCATCGGCGTCCCGCAGGAGGACCGGCACCTCGTGTTCGACTGGTCGAACCGCATGATCGGCAGCGAGGACCCCGAGTACGCCGTCGCGCCCGACGATGCCGGCAACGCGCAGATCGAGATGTTCACCTACTGCGCGGCCCTCTGCGAGGACCGGCGCAAGAACCCGCGCGACGACATCCTCACGGCGCTCATCAACGCCGAGGTCGACGGCGACAAGCTCGACGACCTCGAGCTCAACACGTTCTTCATGCTCCTCGCAGTCGCCGGAAACGAGACCACCCGCAACCTGATCGCGCACGGCATGCACAACCTGTTCCAGAACCCCGACGAGCACCGCAAGCTGCTCGAGAACCGCGAGCTGATCAAGCCCGGTGTCGAGGAGATGCTGCGCGTCGGCACTCCGGTCTTGCACTTCCGCCGCACCGCGACGCGTGACACGTACCTCGGCGAGACCGCGATCGCCGAGGGCGACAAAGTCGTGCTGTGGTACGTGAGTGCAAACCGCGACGAGAAACACTTCGAGTCGCCGATGGAGTTCCGCATCGACCGCACGCCGAACGAGCACATCGCGTTCGGCGGTCGGGGCCCGCACTTCTGCCTCGGGGCGAACCTCGCCCGGTCGGAGATCCGCCACCTGTTCGACGAGGTGCTCGAGCGGATGCCCGACATCCGCCAGGCCGGCGAGCCCGAGCGCCTGCGCTCGAACTTCATCGGCGGCATCAAGCACCTCCCGGTGGAGTTCACCCCCGGCCGTCGCCATGGCTGAAGCCTTCCCGCTGAACGCCACCTGACCTACCATCCCGGCCCGTATGGCTGACACCGTGGTTCCGGCCGGGCGGGGCGACACCGGGCGCGAGCAGTCGCTCGTGAAGAAGTGGCTCTGGGTGCTCACGACCACCAATCCGCCGGAAGGCCACCTCGACCCGGTGTCGAAGTGGTTGTACCTGACCCGCGCCGGCGTGCTGCCCATGACGCTCGTTGCCG
>JBBQMI010000348.1:0-3318 GCA_038328825.1 Acidimicrobiia bacterium
AGCACCACGAGCACCACGACGACCAGCACCTCCAGCACGACCGGCACGACCGGCACGACCGGCACGACCGGCACGACCAGGGTTCCGTCGACTCCGTCGCCCGAATCGTCGACCTTCCCGGCCGCGGGGGCGGTGCCGTTCAAGCAGGCTTCCAACGTCCTGGTCGTCGACCC
This sequence comes from Acidimicrobiia bacterium, assembly GCA_038328825.1. GTDB lineage: Bacteria > Actinomycetota > Acidimicrobiia > IMCC26256 > JANYLB01 > JANYLB01. Next base: position 174 of record JBBQMI010000348.1, read on the forward strand.
GCGACGGTCGGCGAACCGCGACACGTTGGCGGTGATGGGCCCGCAACTCGGCTACTACTACCCGGAGATCGTCGAGCAGATCCATCTCTCGGGCCCCGGCATCGAGGCCCAGGGGGTCGGCATCCCCGCGGCGATGATGTACCTCCTGATCGGTCGGACGCCCGACTACGCGTGGAGCCTCACGTCGGCCAACCACGACGTTCGTGACGTGTTCGTGGAGGAGCTCTGCAACCCCGACGGGTCCGCTCCGAGCGCCACCTCGCACCACTACCTGTTCCAGGGCGCGTGTCGTCCGTTCGACACCTTCGACGCGGGCACGCTCAACGGCACGCCGATCCGGTATCCGGTGTCGGTGCACGGTCCCGTCATCGGGACCGCGACGTCGGGGGGCCGACCGGTCGTACTCACCCGTAAGCGTTCGACGTTCGGCCGCGACGGACTCAACCTCATGGCCCTCAAGGAGATGTCGGAGGGCGAGGCGACCTCGCCGGACCGGTTCTACGAAGTCGCGAACCAGTTCGGTTTCACGTTCAACTGGGCTTACGCCGCGCGCGGCACGACCGCCTACTTCACGTCGGGACTGCTCCCGCGACGAGCACCCGGGCTGGACCGCCGTCTACCCACGGTCGGCACGGGCGCGTACGAGTGGCGCGGTTTCCTCAGTGCCGCGGAGCACCCCCACGGCACGGGTGCGCGCGAGGGGATCCTGCTCAACTGGAACAACCAGTCGGCGCCCGGGTTCATGCACGGCGACGACGACCCGTACGGTTCGGTCCACCGCGTCGAGCTCTTCGACCAGTTCCCGCGACGGGTCCCTCTGGCGAACGACGTCGGCGTGATGAACCGCGCCGCCACCGAGGACGTCCGTTCGCCGGTCTGGCCGGTCATCAGTCGAGTGCTCCAGGGTGGCCCCGCGCCGAGTCCACTCGCAGGGCGGGTGGTCTCGCTGCTCGACGACTGGGTGCGACGTGACGCGCCCGTGCTCGACGCCGACAACAGCGGCCAGTACGACGAAGCCGGACCGACGGTGATGAACGCGATCTGGAAGCCCATCGCCGAGGCGGTGATGCAGCCCGTGTTCGGGGACCAGACCTCGCCCCTCGATTCCATCCGCGGCCTGGGGAGTCTCTCGGGGGAGTCCTACGTGGACAAGGATCTCCGCACGCTGCTGCACGGGCCGGTACGCGGCAGGTTCAATCTCCAGTACTGCGGTCGCGGATCGATCGATGCGTGTCGCGCGTCGCTGTGGGCAGTCGTCGACCAGGTCGCTTCCGGGCTGGCCGCCGCGCAGGGTCAGGATCCCACCACCTGGCGGAGTGACGCCCGGCGCACCGGCTTCACGCCCGGGTTGATCGCCGACACGTTCCGTCAGACCAATCGTCCGACCTTCCAGCAGGTTCTCGAGCTGGTGGGCCCGAAGTTCGGTCCCGGGAACTGACCCGACAGCAGCTGGCATTCCGGTGAACCCGCCAGAGGGATGGCTTGTTCACCTCTGCAGTCGTCCGCGGCGCGTGACGAGATGCGCGCTTAGAGCGCGGATATTCGCGGCCCTTGCCCTTTCTGTCCGTCCGGGTGTAGGCCTTCGCCATACGAGATCGGTTCGTTCTTGGCTCGGGGGGAAACATCGTGATGCGAAAGATGATGCTGGCGGGCGTGGTCGTTGCGCTGATCGCGGCGGCGATCGGGTGCAAGGTCGTGGTCACGCCGACCGCGGCGAACGGCTGGTTCTTCTTCAACGAGGGCGCCAGTGGCAGCGGCTACTACGTGAACGGACCGGGCACGCCTCCGGCCGGTCGCGGCAGCGCGCTGCTCTCGGTCGACGGCACCGGCCGTGAGGCGATCGCGACGGCGAGCTACGCGGGGCTGACGCTCGCCTCGCTGAACCAGCTGAAGTACTCGACGTACGTCGCGTTCTCGGGGTCGCCGAACGAGACCCCGACGTTGGCGTTCGACATCGACTACGACTCGACCGATGCCACGACCGCGTTCCAGGGTCGGCTCGTCTACGTGCCGTCGGCCGGGGCCACGGTGACGCCGGGCGTGTGGCAGAACTGGGACACGATGGCGGGCGGAGCCGCGTGGTACTCGTCGGCGAGCGGCGGATCTTCGTTCCGTCCGATCGTCGGGGGCGTCACGCAGGCGAGTCCTCCGTGCACGCAGGCCACGTTCTGCATGTGGTCGACGGTGCTCGCCGCCTACCCGAACGCGCGCATCCGCCCGACGGTCGGTTCCGTCCCGGGTCTGCTCCTCGTGCGCGCCGGTGGTCCGGTCACCGGGGGCTTCTCCGGCGCGACCGACAACGTGATCATCGGTGTCGGCGGCAACACGATCGAGAACAACTTCGAACCGGGTGACGGCCACGTCGCGGTCACACAGTCGAACGCGGCCGGCCTCGGATTCAACTTCGTGCAGGAGACCGCGACCGGGAGCGGCGCGTTCGTCACCGGGCCGAACGGTTCCGACGGCACGGGCAGCGCGCGGCTCACCGTCGACAGCACCGGCGGGGAGGCACTCGCAACCGGCGTCTTCGCCGGGACGCGCCTTGACCGGCTCACGTTCCTGTCGTACAAGACCTACCTCAAGGACCCGGGAGCCAACGCGCCGACGCTGCAACTCGACGCCGACTACGACGCCACCGACGCCACCACCGCGTTCCAGGGTCGTGCCGTGTTCGAGCCGAACCTCGCCGGCGAGGCGGGGGTGACCAGCGAGACTTGGCAGACCTGGAACCCGCTCACCGCCACCTCGGGGTGGTGGCAGACGGGCAATGCGATCGTCGGGGGCGTTTCGGTCGGCAAGGCGTGCACTCAGGCGAGCCCGTGCTCGCTCGCGCAGCTCCTCACCGCGTATCCCAACGTGCAGATCCGACCGATCACGGGCCAGGCCGCCGGGCAACCGACGGCTGGAGGGGTCTGGCTCAAGGCCGGGAGCGGCTGGGCCGGCGGCTTCACCGGCAACGTGGATTCGCTCACGGTCGGCCTCAAGGTCGGCGCGGTGAACGGCACCGTCACCTACGACCTCGAGGGGTAGGCGGACCCGTCGGGGCAGCCGACCCGGCGACCGCCGGAACGAGCTTGGCAAGGTCGGTGGATCAGAGGGTGAGCGCTGCCCGGCCGAGTTCTGCCGCGAGATCGGCCGGGAGCAC
>JBBQMI010000349.1:0-3313 GCA_038328825.1 Acidimicrobiia bacterium
GGCGCGCCGGTCATGATCCGGATCGCCTCGCCCGCACCGACCGGGATGGTGGGCGCGTACCCGGCCGGCAGTTCGCCGACGACGCGCAGCGATACCGGTGCTTCCGCCGACGCACCCACGGTGTCGGCGGCGCGCACGGCGTAGCCGTCCATCGCGGTGTTCGCGAACGGCGGGACCGACTCGCCGGCCACCACGGGCTCGCTCAACGCCGTGCCCAGGATCGCGCCGAGTGGGAGCCGGGTCGCGTCGAGACGTTCGACGGCCGCGAGGATCTCGGCCTGGACCTCGGCGAGTGGGCGCATGGGTCGACACTACGACCCGATGCCGAGCGAGCTCGCTAGCTCAGGCCGCGCCGTTCCATGAGATCGACGAGGAACGCGGCGAACTCGGGACCGAGATCGGGGCGGTCGAGGGCGAGCTCGACGTTCGCGTACAGGAAGTCGAGCTTCTGACCGATGTCGAACCGGCCGTGCTCGAAGGTGCGTCCGTACACGGTCTGTGTGTCGAGCAACAGGCCGATCGCGTCGGTGAGTTGGAGCTCACCTCCGGTCCCCGGTTCGATGCGATCCAGTGCGTCGAAGATCTCCGGCGCGAAGACGTAGCGACCCATCACCGCGAGGTTCGACGGCGCGACCTCGCGCTTCGGCTTCTCGACGATAGAGCGGATGGTCACCAGATCACCGTCGATCGTCTCCGGCTCGACACATCCGTAGGAAGAGATGCGGTCGGGCGCAACCTCCTTGAGCGCGAGCACGGACCGCCCGTACCGCTCGTGGAGGTCGAGCATGGAACGGAGAAGCTGGGAGTCGTCGACCATGATGTCGTCGCCGAGCAGGACCGCGAAGGGCTGGTCGCCGACGTGCTCCTTCGCCGCCGCGACCGCGTGGCCGAGCCCGAGTGGATCGCGCTGGCGGATGAAGTGGATGTTGCCGAGCTCGGAGGTCTCCTGGACCTCCTTCAGCAGGTCGTGCTTGCCCTGCTGCTCCAGGTAGAACTCGAGCTCGAAGTTGCGGTCGAAGTGATCCTCGATGGCCCGCTTGCCCCGCCCCGTGATCACCAGGATGTCGGTGAGACCGGCCCGCACTGCCTCTTCGACGACGTACTGGATCGCCGGCTTGTCGACGACCGGCAGCATCTCCTTCGGCTGGCTCTTCGTCGCGGGGAGGAACCGGGTTCCGAGTCCTGCTGCCGGGATCACGGCCTTGCGAACCCTGTCGGTGCTGCTCATGTCGGGTCTCGTTCCTCGGTGTCGGTCAACGGCGCTCCATCGGCGCGCCCGGGTGCCGGGTTGAGCGCGTTCAGGCGGCGTCTTCTTCCCGGTGGGTCGGCAGCGGAGGTTCCTCACCCCGCACGAGCCGTCGGAGGTTCGCAGCATGACGGCCGACGATCACGACCGCCAACCCGGCCAGGACGGCCACCTCGATCCAGTCGTAGTCGGCGGCGATCGCCAGGACCAGGAACGCCAACGTGCACACGATCGACGCGACCGACGCCCGCTTGAGCACCCGGGCGAGCACGAACCAGACCACCGCGAGGATCGCGACGATCCACGGGAACAACACGACGAGCGCACCGCTCGCGGTGGCAACACCCTTGCCGCCCCTGAACCGGCGGGTGACCGGGAACATGTGCCCGAGCACCGCGGCGATCCCGAGCGCGTAGGCGCCGACCCGTCCGCCGACCGCGAGCCCGACTCCGGCGGCGAGGGTCCCCTTGAGGAAGTCGGCGACCATCACCACCGCGCCCGCCTTCCAGCCCATGAGCCGGGTGACGTTCGACGCGCCCGGGTTCCCCGAGCCCTCGGTGAGCACGTCGTGGCCGCCGGCGCGCGCCACGAGCGCGGCGCTCGGGAACGTCCCGATCAGGTAGGCCGGGACCACGAGCAGGGCGAGCGGGAGCACGACGACGGCGAGCATCTGGCTCCATCTTGGCCGGTTCCGTCACGACTGCCGGGCCGACCGTGCGGGGATGTCGCGACGGCGGCCGCAATCGCGGTCGGGGGCGGTCGCGATATCATTAGCACTCGACCGAGCCGAGTGCTAACCCCACGTCCCGAGGATCCCGTCATGCCGACGTACGAGTACGCGTGCACCAAGTGCGGTGAGCGCTTCGACGTGTACCAGTCGTTCAGCGAGGAGCCGTTGAAGAAGCACAAGGGGTGCGGCGGCAAGCTCACCAAGGTCTTCGGACCGGTCGGCATCGTGCTCAAGGGTTCCGGGTTCTACAAGACCGACAACCGGTCGTCGTCCACGGTCAAGGCCGCGAAGAAGGACTCCGAATCGGTGTCGGCAGACTCGGGCTCGAGCGGTTCGAGCTCCGACTCCGGTTCCGGTTCCGGTTCCGGCGATTCCGCCACTTCGAGCACGTCGTCTTCAGACTCCTCGGACTCCTCGTCGTCGAACGTGAAGAAGTCGGACTCTTCGAAGAAGTCGGACTCGAAGGCGTCGCCCTCGAAGTCGAAGTCGGCCTGATCCCGGCCCTGTTCGGCCGGAACCCCGGCCGCTAACCTGCACGTCGTACCTCCCCGGCACCTCCCCTTCTCCCGCTGATCACACGCGCTCGAAGGGGATCTGCCGTGCTCCGTCGTTCACCCCGCGCCGCCCTGCTCTGGGGTGCCGCGCTCGTCGTCGCCGTCGTCACCGCCGTCTGGGTGGGAGGGACGCTCGCGTCGCTGCACCGCCAGGACACCCGGTACGGACGCGTCGTCGCGTTCGCCGTCGCCCGCCGCGATCTCCCCGTCGGGCGGGTCGTCACTGCCGCCGACGTCGCCACGACCCGCGCGCGCGGCGGCGCGCGCCCGGAGCTCCGTGACCGGCCGCGTGCTCGTCGTCGCGGTCCTGCGGGGGCAGGCGGTCACCGACCGCCATGTCGCGGCCAAGGATCGCGACGGACGGGACGGCGTCGTCGCACCCGGGCGCCGGGCAATGCGCGTCTCGGTCGCAGACACCCCGCGGCTGCGCGCCGGCGACCACGTCGACGTGTACGTCACGTTCGATCCCGGTCAGGTCTCGGCCGATGCCGACCCGACGCTCACCGTCGCCCACGCCGCTCGTGTGCTCGCGGTCGACGCGGCCGCTGTCGCCTCCGCGGGCGGCTCCACGACGGGTGTGACCCTCATGGTCGACGTCGACGATGCTCCGAAGCTCGCGTACGCGAGTGCCAACGGGGTCCTCGCAGTCGCCCTCGTGCCGCCGGAGGAGGCAGGCGATTCCACCGGGTCACGTGACTCCCCTACGCTCCCGTCCCGATGACGGAACCGGAAGCGATCGAAGCGATCATCTTCGACTACGGCGGCGTGATCTCGAGCCCGCTG
>JBBQMI010000350.1:0-3298 GCA_038328825.1 Acidimicrobiia bacterium
AACTTGCCGAACTCACCGTCTTTCGCCTGCATGTGGTCGCCGGCGATGGCCTCGGTGAGCCGCGTGCGGGCGACGGGCGCAATCGCGTTGACGCGCACGCCGGCCCGCTCGAGCTCGCGCGCCATCACGATCGTCATCGACGCGATGCCGGCCTTCGCCGCGGCGTAGTTCACTTGGCCGGCGTTGCCGTACAGGCCCGACTCCGATGCTGTGTTCACGATCGCGGCACCGACCGGGCTGCCGGTCTCCTTCGACCGTTGCCGCCAATACGCGGCGGCGAACCGACTGGTGACGAAGTGTCCCTTGAGGTGCACGGCGATCACCGAGTCCCACTCGGCTTCGTCCATGTTGAAGCTCATCTTGTCTCGCAGGATGCCGGCGTTGTTCACGAGCACGTCGAGGCCGCCGAACTCGTCGACCGCCTGCGCGATGAGGTGCTGGCCGCCGTTCCAGTCGGCGACGTTGTCGTCGTTCGCCGCGGCCCGACCGCCTGCGGCCACGATCGCGTCGACCACCTGCTGGGCCGGCCGCTGGTCGGCGCCCTCGCCGGTGGACTCGCCTCCGAGGTCGTTCACCACGACCGCCGCGCCTTCCGACGCGAGCAGCAGGGCCTCGGCCCGACCGATCCCGCGTCCCGCCCCCGTGACGATCGCGACCTTGCCGTCGAACAGACCCATGGACCCCCCTCGGAACCGATGGCCGCGGCGAACCTGACGCAGCCGTCAGACACTAATGGGCGCGCCCGTCCGACCCCACCCCGTACTGGTCATCTCCTGCTGCGCATGGGACGCCAGATCCTGACCAGAACGAGGGCTTCGGGCTTTCGGGTGTCGGGTCAGCCGGCGATGGTGCGGCACGTGGGGTCGCTCCACTCGAGGCGGTCACCGGCGCAGCGCGTGCCGGACCAGACGGTCGTCTCCACGGGCGCGCTCGCGTGGCCGGCGCTGTCGGTGACCACGAGCTCGACGCGGTACGGGCCGGGACGGTCGGCGTGGAGCTGGGGGGCCCAGGTGCTCGCACCGTCGAGGCTCCAGGTGCTCCCGGCGGGCGCGGCGCGCAGCGTCCACTTCGGGGTGAGCGTGTCGCCGTCGGGGTCGCAGCTCGCGTCGCCGTGGAGGGTGACGATGCTGCCCGGCGTGGTCGTGACGTCGGCGCCCGGATCGGCGGCGGGCGTGCCGTTCCCGGCCACGGCGCGCAGAGTGAAGTGACGGTTGCGGCCCAGCTGCACGAGGGTCGCGCCTCCCGAGGCCGGGGTGGCGGCGCACGCGCCGTCGACGGAATGCACCCCGAACCCGGGCTGCACGAGCACGGTCGCGTCGCTCGTGGCCGCGAACACCTCGGCTTTCCCGGACGAGACCCGGATGCCGAGGTCGCCGGAGTGGGCCACGGTGATCGACACCGCGCCCGATGTGAGTGAGGTCGCGTTCCGCGCGTAGGCGAGTCGGAGCGAACCGTTGGTGTGGGTGTCGACGAGCCGGAGGACACCGGTCGTGCCCGAACCCGCGGGGTTGCGGGAGACGTCGACGACGCGGTCGCCGGTGGTGTCGGCGAGGTGCAGCGGCGACTGCGGGGTGCCCGTGCCGGTGGTCACCGTCGGCGCCGCGTCGCTCGTGCGGGTGGGGTAGAGGAGCGACAGCCCGGTGACATCGGCCCCCGCGGCCGCGGCCTGGAGGGCAGAGTGGGTCTGGAGCACGCGGCCCGGTCCCTCGTGGTTCGCCGTGATCGTGGCGAAGGCGAGGCCCGCAGCGTCGGTTGCGATCGCGGCGTCGACCCGCGCGCCACCGTGCTGCCAGATGCCGCCGGTGGGCGTGGAGGTGAACGTGCCTCCGCTGGTGCCGCCGCCGTTGCCGTGGAGGAGCCAGGTGAACGTCGATGCCGGTGCGCCCGCTCCGTCGAGGGTGTCGTCGATCACGAGGTAGCGGTCGTCGGCGAAGAGGAAGCGACGTGACACGTCGGCGGCGCGGCTCGCGGGCTTGCCGGAGCGACTGGTGACGCGAGCGCCGTCGAGGAAGCTGGTGTCGAATGTGTCGGAGATCGTGGCCTGCCCGTCGACGTTCGGCGAGCCGGCCGGGTTCGACCCCCACAGGATCGACGGGACGAACGGATCGTCGGGGCCGGTGCCGTTCACGAGCACGATGTTGTGATCCGTTGCCTTGTTCACGAGTGCGCGGGTCGGAAACGTGAGGTACCCGGGGTCGAGCAGGAGCCGTTCACCGAACGCGTGGAAGAGGAAGCTCCCGGGATCGGGATGTTCGTGCGCGGCCGACGCGACCCGGCCGAGGCCGTCGCGGTCGCGGCCGAGCTCAGCGGCCGCGCCGTGCTCACCGAGCACCACGCTCTGCACGGCGTCGGGGCCCCAGTCGCTGCGGAAGATCGCGTCACCGGCTTCGGTGTAGAAGCGCGTGGGCGACCCGGACGGCGGCGCGGGCGTGACCGCGGTGTCGTCGTACGCGACGATCTCGTCGGCGGCGAGGCTGACGCTCCCGTCGGAGTCGTAGGGATTCACCGCGTTGGCCCAGCGCCACGCGAACGCCGAGGCGTTCGGGTCGTCTTGCGCGAGCGCGCCGAAGTACTGCGTGAAGCCGACATTGCCGTCGTCGATCGGAGCCAAGCTCCCGTCGGGGAGCGTCATGTCGAGCATCCATCGTTGGCTGGCCCGGAACGACGGGTCGCGGTAGAGCGACGGGATCGACCGACCGTTGATCGTGGTCGCGCGCCCGCCGCTGAGGCGGTCCCACGCGCGCAGGAACGGCAGGAGGTTCTGGTCGCCGTAGCGCTCGTAGTACGTGCCCTCGCCGTACCCGCCGTCGCCCGAGCCGTAGAGCCAGTTCTGCACGAGGTCGACCTGGTCGATCCCGAACTCGAGCCAGTTCGTCGGGTCGTAGTACCCGTTGGGATCGGTCGACGGCATCGGGCGGTACTCGGCGAGCACGATGCCGGCGACCCCGAGTGCGGCCGCCGACTTCGAGCGGTGGTTGTTCGGGAGCGTGTCGGCGTAGTTCGACGCGAACGACGGGGTCTTGTAGTCGCGGTAGAGGGCGCCGGCGAGGACCGCGAGCGCGGTCCGGACCGTCTGGTCGTCGAGGCCGAAGTCGTAGCCGCCGCCCACGAGCGTGTCGTACGCGGAGGCCCACTGCCGCAGCTCCTCCGACGTGTTGATGTCGCGATCGGTCCCGCCGAGTGGCGCGGGGACCTCGAGCCGGCTGCGGGTGTACATCGAGATGAGCAGCTGTTGCACCCGGTCACCGACGGCCTTCCGGGCCGACGCGTCGGCGAACGGGGTCGGGACGCCGCCAAC
>JBBQMI010000351.1:0-3295 GCA_038328825.1 Acidimicrobiia bacterium
TGGGCGGTCGCCGACGACCTCGCCGCGCTCACGCACACCGCGGTCGCGCCACCGCCCGAAGCCGGCGTGCCGCTCGATCATCCGACCGTGCCCGAGCGTCTCGAAGCGATGGGCGGCGAGCTCCAGCCGCAGTATCGGTTCTGGGACAACTTCGAGGAACGACCGGTCGAGTGGGACCAGGACTGGGAGCACCGCAAGCCCGGGGCGCCGAGCTGGACTGCATGGCTGCGGTTCCTCCCCCAGCCCGACACGAGCGACCCGTGGGTCGACGCGTCGCGTCTGCTCGTGCTCGTCGACATCGGATCATGGCCCTCGGTGGTGCGGTACCACGTCGATACGGCCGGCCTCTACGCGCCGAGCATCGACCTCGCGTGCCACTTCCACCGCCTCCGACCCGAGTCGGCGCACCTGCTCGTGCAGGGGACCTCACCGAGCGGCGCCGACGGCCTCGTGACCAGCCATCAGAGCGTCTGGGCCGACGACGGCACGTTCCTCGCGTCGGGGATCAGCCAGCTCCTCTGCCGCCCGACCCCCTGACCGCTCTCATCATCCGACGGACCTGCCTCAGTGCGAGACGCCGGCGAGACCGTTGCCGACGAGCTTGGCGCCGAGCACGAGCAGCACGACCATCATGATCACGTTGCTGTGCGTCGCCATGAACTCCTCGAGGCTCGCGAGCGGCTTCTTCGCGGCGTCGCCCCCGAACACGTAGCAGAGCACCGAACCGACCACGGTCAACGAACCGATGATCACGAAGATCGCCACGGCGATCACGTCGTCGCCGTCGCTCAGGCCGGCCTGCGCGATCGACGCTGCGGCGGCGAGCGTGAGCGCCAGGTTCTTGGGGTTTGCCGCCGAGAGCGCGATGCCGAGCACGAACGCGCGCGGGGGCTCGATCGCGTCGACCGCGTTGATCCACTTCGGCATCGTCGGGGTCTCACCCTTCTTCGGGCGGGACCGCCACTGCCGCGCCGCCATCACGAAGAACGCGACGCCCAGCAGCAGCGTGACCCAGTTGACGCCGTCGGACGTGCTGCTGTTCGGGTCGCTGGCACCGCCCGCCACCACGAGCACGATCACGCTCACGGCCACCAGGCCGAGCACCCAGCCGACCGCGAACGCCGGACCGTTGGTGCGGGCCTTCGGTGTGCCGAGCATCAGGATCACCGCGATGATCGGGATGGGGCTCAGCGCCACCCCCATGGCCGCGGGCAGCAACCCGCCGATCGCGTCAATGAGCATCCTGGGCTTCCTCTCGTTCCGGTTCCTGCCGGTGGGGATCGGGTTCGGGCGTCACGGCCGCGCGCAGGAACGCACACGCGTCGTCGTGACTCACGGTGCGTCGCATCGCCGGCATGGCGCGCAGCAGCACGGTCCGGTAGTCCTTGGTCGCGAGCCGTCGGTCGAGCACGCACACGACGCCGCGATCGGTCGTCGATCGGATCAGCCGCCCGGAGCCCTGCGCGAGGATCAGCGCGGCATCGGGGAGATCGACCGCGAAGAACGGACTCTGCCCGTCTCGTTGGGCGAGCTCCCGGCGGGCCGACACCATCGGGTCGTCGGGACGGGCGAACGGGATCCGATCGATCACCACGAGGACGCACGCCACCCCGGGCACGTCGATGCCGACCCAGAAGCTCCGGGTCGCCACGAGGCACGACGCCTCGTCGTCGACGAACGTCTCGATGAGCGTGCGTTTCGAGCCCTCGCCCTGGGCCAGGATCGTGTGCTCCGACACCTCCCGGAGGTGCGCGGCGATGCGCGCGACGGCGGCGTTCGAGGTGCAGAGGACGAGCGTGCGCCCGCCCGCCGCGTCGACGAGCGCGGCGATCTCCGCGTCGGCCGCGTCGGGCCAACTCGGATCGTTCGGCTCGGGCAACGCGCGCGGGACGTACAGCAGCCCCTGCTCCCGGTAGTCGAACGGCGACGACACTCGCAGCGACTGGTACCCGAGCCCCGGCGGCTTCGCACCTCCGGTCCGGGGCAGGTCGGGGTCGAGCCCGATCCGTCGCGCGAGCGGGTCGAACCGCTCGCCCGCGCCCATGGTCGCCGACAGCAGGACGACGGCGCGTCGGGCGAACAACTGCTTCGCCATCAGCGCGCCCGGGTCGACGGGTGCGATCCGCATCGTGCGGCGACCCTCGACCCAGACGACGTCGCCGTCGGCCGGGCTCGCCATGCGCGCCAACGTCTCGCGCCGGGCACCCGCGAGCTTGACTGCCTGCGCGGTCTCGGTGCTGCTCTCACCCTTGGGGATCGACGCGGTCGCGTCGGCGATGCGCTGCGCTGCACCGTTCAGCGCGTCGATCAGACCGTCGTCGGGCTCGACGACCCGACCGTCGATGTCGGCGAACATCCGCTCGAGCGTGTCGGCCTGCTGAGCGATGGCATCGGTCGCCCCCCGACCCGCGCCCGCGCGGTGCAGCTGACTCGCGAGCGACCGCAGTCCACGGGGCGACAGGTCGGCACCGAGCGCGCTCGCGGCGATGTCGGCGAGCGCGTGGGCTTCGTCGAAGACCACGACTTCGTGGTCGGGCAGCACCTGGCCCTCGCTCGCGAGGTGGGCGCAGTAGAGCGCGTGGTTGACCACGAGGACATCGGCTTCTTGGGCGACCGCGCGGGCGAGCACGGCGAAGCACACGTCGCCGCGGTGGCACGACGACGCACCGGGGCACTCCCCCGCGCTGCAGCTCACGGCTTCGACGGCCACGTTCGAGACCGGCCCACACCTGCTTTCGACCTCCGCCAGATCGCCGGTCGTCGACGCCTCGGCGAACGCCTCGAGCCGGGCGATCTCGTCGTCGAACCCGGCGTGGGGGCGCGTGTCGAACAGGGCGTCGCCGCCGATCGCGGCATCGAGCTTGGCCCGGCACAGGTACTGGCCCCGGCCCTTGAGCACCGCGGCCCGGGTCGTGCCCCCGGCTCGCTGCACGAGGGGGATGTCGCTGCGCCAGAGCTGGTCCTGGAGGGCGATCGTCGCGGTCGCGATGACCGTCTTGGCCCCGCTCGTGACGACCGGAGCGAGGTACGCCAGCGTCTTGCCCGAGCCGGTCGGCGCCTCCGCGAGGAGGTGCGTGCCCACGTCGATCGTCTCGTCGATCGCGCGTGCCAGCTCGATCTGGCCGGGTCGCTCAGTGCCGTCGAGCAGATCGACCGCCGCTCGCAGCAACCCGTCGGAGTCCACCGACCGACGCTACCGGCCCGCCCCTGGGCCGCACGTCACCACTCTCGACCGCGGTGGCGTTCGTCGCGTTCTGGTCGTAGGAAACCGTACCGTCGGGTGCTCCCCGGCCGG
>JBBQMI010000352.1:0-3243 GCA_038328825.1 Acidimicrobiia bacterium
AGGCGGTCGAGCTCGCCAAGGAGTACTCGACCAAGGACTCGGGCCGGTTCGTGAACGGGATGCTCGGGCGGATCGCCGAAGAGGTGCGCTCCGCGCCGGCCACACCATGAGGGCCACGTCGTGACGTCGCCGGCGGCGCCCGCCGAGGTCGAGATCGAGATCGAGGAGCTCGGCGCGGATCCCGACCTCGAAGAGGGGATCGCCACCGACCGACCGTGGCTCGTGATCGTCTGGAACGATCCGGTCAACCTGATGTCGTACGTCGTCTTCGTGTTCCAGAAGCTCTTCGGCTACTCGAAGGCGAAGGCGACGAAGCTGATGCTCGAGGTCCACCACGACGGCAAGTCGGTGGTCACGAGCGGGACGCGCGAGAAGGCGGAGGGCGACGTCGGCCGGCTCCACGCGCACGGCCTGTGGGCGACGATGGAACGCGACACACCCTGATGGCGCGACACACCCTGATGGCAGGCGAGCCGACGGTGGGCGGGCTGACGGCAGGTGGCCCGTGGCATCGGTGAAGAAGCGGCGCAAGGGGGTCGTGCTCGAGTTGGCGCCGGCCGAGATCGCCCTGCTCGAGACGCTCCCCGCGCAGCTCGCACCCGTGCTCGAGGGCGGCCCGACCGAGGGCGAGGGCGCGAACCCGGTGCGCGACCGGTTGTTCCCCCAGGCCTACCTCGACCCGACCGAGGAGCAGTCGGAGCGCAACTGGCAGGAGATGGTGCACTCCGATCTGGTGCGGGAGAAGGCGGCGGCCCTCGCGATCCTCGCGACAAGCCTCGAACGCGTCGCCGACAGCGAGCGCGACACGAAGCTCTCCCTCGACCGGGAGGAGGTCGAGGCCTGGCTCTCGGCCCTCAACGACGCCCGCCTCGCGCTGGGGGTCACCCTCGGGATCACCGAGGAGCACGACGCCGCGCTCCTCGATCCCGCCGATCCCGCGTCGCAGCCCTACTTCGTCTACGACTGGCTGACGATGCTGCAGGGGTCGATCCTGGAAGTGATGTTCGAGTAGCCGCGCGACTGCTACCCTCGTCCCGACCGTGAAGGGGATCCTGTGAGGTCCCCACGGAGGAGCACCGATGCCCGAGAGCACCCGCGCCGAACGCGCGCCGGCCGATGTTGATGGCGCTGACCCCGTCTCCGGTGCTCCCGTGCTCCGCACCCAGGTCTTCTCCGCCGATGACCTCCGCCGCGCCCACACCCGGATCGCGCACGAGATCGTCGAGCGCAACCACGGCGCCGCCGACCTCGTCCTCGTCGGGCTCCACACGCGCGGTCCGACCATCGCGCGACGCCTCGCCGCGGCCATCGAGTCGTTCGAGGGGGTGGCGGTGCCGGTCGGCACCCTCGACGTCGCCATCTACCGCGACGACATCGGGCTCCGACCGGTGCAGCCGCTCGGCCCGACCGAGGTCCCGGTCGACATCGGTGGCCAGGTCGTGGTCCTCGTCGACGACGTGCTCTTCACCGGCCGGACGATCCGGGCCGCGCTCGACGCGCTGACAGAGCTCGGTCGGGCCCGGGCGGTCCAGCTCGCGGTGCTCGTCGACCGCGGCCACCGGGAGCTGCCGATCCGTGCCGACTTCGTCGGCAAGAACCTCCCGACCCGCGAGGTCGAAGACGTGCGGGTCCGGTTGCAGGAGACCGACGACGTCGCCGACGACGTGATCGAGCTGTGGGGGCCGCCCCAGAACGGTGGTGAGTCGTGAGGCACCTGCTCTCGATCGACGACCTCGACCGCACCGGGCTCGAGCAGATCCTCGACCTCTCGGAGCGGTTCATCGAGGTCACCCACCGCGACATCCCGAAGGTCCCCGCGCTGCGGGGCAAGACGGTCGTGTCGCTCTTCTACGAGGACTCCACTCGCACTCGGTTGTCGTTCGAGACCGCGGCGAAGCGGCTCTCGGCCGACACCATGACGTTCACGGTCGGATCGTCGTCGGTCAAGAAGGGCGAGAGCCTGCGCGACACCGTGCAGACGATCGAGGCGATGGGCATCGACGCGATGGTCGTGCGCCACGGCAGCGCCGGCGCGCCGAACCGGATCACCGAGTGGATCGACGCCGCGATCATCAACGCGGGCGACGGCTGCCACGAGCACCCGACCCAGGCGCTGCTCGACGTGCTCACGCTGCGCCGCCGCCGCCCGTCGGGCCTCGACGGGTGCCGGATCGCGATCGTCGGCGACGTCCGGCACTCGCGCGTCGCCCGCAGCGACGTGCTCGCGTTCACCGCGCTCGGCGCCGATGTCACCCTGGTCGCGCCGCCGACGCTGCTGCCGGAGTCGCTCGAGGGGTGGCCCGTCTCCGTGGCCCACGACCTCGACGACGTGCTCCCCGACATCGACGTGCTCTACCTGCTCCGCATCCAGCTCGAACGCCAGAGCGAGGCGTTGTTCCCGTCGCTGCGCGAGTACACGAGTCGCTACGGCCTCACCGCCGCCCGTGCCGCCCGACTCCCCGCCGACGCGCTCGTGATGCACCCCGGGCCGATGAACCGCGGGGTCGAGATCTCGGCCGAGGTCGCCGACGGGCCGGTGTCGCTCATCGCCGAACAGGTCGCGAACGGTGTCGCCGTGCGCATGGCCGTGCTCTACACACTGCTCGGATCGGGAGGTCCCGTTGCCTGAGACGCCTGCTCCAGGTTCGCTCGTCATCCGGGGCGGCCGTGTCGTCGACGCCACCGGTGAACGGACGGCCGACGTGCGTATCGCCGACGGTCACGTCGTCGAGGTCGGGGAGTCCCTGACCTCCCACGGCGGGCGTGAGCTCGACGCCGCCGGCTGCATCGTCGCCCCGGGCCTCGTCGACCTGCACGTACACCTGCGGGAGCCGGGCGACGAGGAAGCCGAGACGATCGAGACGGGCGCGCGAGCCGCGGCGCTCGGCGGGTTCACCGCGGTGGTCGCGATGCCCAACACCACGCCACCGCTCGACGACGCCGCGGTCGTGGAGTCGGTGTTTGCGCGCGGCGCGACCTCGATCTGCGACGTCGTGTCGTCGGGATGCATCACCAAGGGCCGCGACGGCCACGAGCTCGCGCCGATGGGTGAGCTCCACGGTCTCGGGGTGCGGATCTTCACCGACGACGGGGCGTGCGTCGCCGAGTCGGGCGTGATGCGTCGGGCCCTCGAGTACGCGCGCTCGCTCCCCGGTGCGGTGCTCGCCCAGCACGCCGAGGATCCGTCGCTCGCCGCCGGTGGTCACATGCACGAGGGCGCGTGGTCGAGTCGCCTCGGCATTC
>JBBQMI010000353.1:0-3235 GCA_038328825.1 Acidimicrobiia bacterium
TCGCGGATGCGCGCCCAGTTGCGGCGGTCGAAACGGAAGGCGAGGCGTTCGAACTCGACGTGGTCGTCGTCGGCGATCTCGGCCGGGGTCGCTTCGATCTTCTCGATCTCGCCCTTCAGGACGATGTCGGAGAAGTCGCGGTTCAGGGCGGCCAGCTCGGGGCCGTCGGGTGCGTGCAGCATGCGGACCACGAGTGTGCCGTCGACGAAGCGCAGCGAGCGGTAGTTCGCGTAGAAGCCGACGATCTCCTCGACTGCGGTGGCGACGTCGTCGGTGACGCGCACCAGCTTGAGGTCGTGCTCGGAGATGTAGCCGCGCTCCAGGAGCTCGGCCTCCGCGAACTCCTGCCAACCCGACCAGTAGGTCCCGCCGGGAACGTCGAGGAGCACGATCGGTGCGGGTTGGGCCTTGCCCGTCTGGATGAGGGTGAGGAGTTCGAACGCCTCGTCGAGCGTGCCGAACCCGCCGGGGAGGAGCGCGAAGCCGTCGGACTCCTTGATGAACGCGAGCTTCCGGGTGAAGAAGTAGCGGTAGTTGATGAGCTTCGGGTCGTCGGCGATGAACGCGGTGGTCGCGGCCTCGAACGGGAGCCGGATGCTCACGCCGAACGAGTTGTCGGCTCCCGCGCCCTCGAGCCCGGCCGCCATGATCCCGGGGCCGGCCCCGGTGATGACCATCCAGTCGTTCGCGGTGAGCGCGGTGGCGAGACGACGGGTCTGGTCGTAGAGCGGGTCGTCGGGTTCGGTGCGGGCCGACCCGAAGATCGACGCCTTGAGCGCGTCGCGGTACGGCGCGAACACATGGAACGTGTAGCGCATCTCCTTGAGCGCAGCGTTCGCGACCTTGAGGTCGCCGCGCGAAGCGTGGTCACGTGCCAGCCGCAACGACGACACGACCAGCTCGGAGATGAGGTCGGCGTTCTCACCGGCCTCGACCTGGTCGACGAGCGCCGCAACCGACGCGTCGAGGTCGGGATCGCCGGTCCGGTACCGGGGCGGTCGGGAACCCCGGCGCCGCGGGGGCGGACTCACCCGAGGACGGATGCGGCGAGTTCGGCGAGGCTGACCTCGGGACGCGCACCCATGTGGGAGATGACCTCCGACGCCGCGAGCCCACCGAGCCTGCCCGCGGTGATCGGGTCGTAGCCCCGGGCGAGGGCGAACAGGAAGCCGGCGGCGTAGAGGTCGCCGGCCCCGGTCGTGTCGACCACCGTGTCGACCGGATGGGCGGCGACCTCGTGCAGGTCGTCGCCGGAGACGATCACCGAGCCCTGCGCGCCGCACGTGACGGCGGCGATCTCGCAGTGGTTGCGGACCTTCTGGATCGCGGTGTCGAAGTCGTCGACCTCGTAGAGCGAGCGGAGCTCGTCGTCGTTGGCGAAGAGGAGGTCGACGTCGCCCGAGATGAGGTCGAGGAAGTCGACCCGGTGTCGGTCGACGCAGAACGGGTCGGAGAGGCTCAACGCGACCTTGCGCCCGGCCTGGTGGGCGCGCGCGGCCGCGGCGCGGAACGCCTCCTTCGCCGTGGGCTGGTCCCAGAGGTAGCCCTCGAGGTACGTGAACCGGGCGTCGTCGATGAGTTCGACCGGGAGGTCGTCGGGCGAGAGCTCACTGGCGACGCCGAGATACGTGCAGAGCGTGCGGTCGGCATCGGGCGTGACGATCACGAGGCAGCGACCGGTCGGGCCGTCGGCCTTCGCCCGGGCGCCGTCGAACGCGATGCCGAGCGCGGCGAGATCGTGCGCGAAGACCTGGCCGAACTGGTCGTCGCCGACGCGCCCGACGAACGCGGCGCGCCCGCCGAATGACGCGACGCCCGCGACGGTGTTCGCGGCCGACCCACCCGACGACTCGACGCCCGGACTGAGCGCGGCGTAGATCGAGTCGGAGAGATCGCGGTCGACCATGGTCATCGTGCCCTTGTCGAGGTCGAGGAGGCCGAGCAGCTCGACCGTCTCGTTGCTCAGCACGTCGACGAGGGCGTTGCCGACGGCGATCACGTCGTGGTTCGGTTGGGTGTCGGTGTCGACACGCTGAGGTTCGGGTGTGCTCACGAGCCCACTTTCACGGTCAGGGCAACCGGCGCGCCGGTCGGGTGTGCGGGCGATCGGTGGACGCGACCGTGGTCCTCCATCAGCTCCTCGATGAGGTCATCGACGTGGCCGGCCAGGTGCGCGGCGCCGTGATCAGATTCCGGGCGGAGGCGGTGGCCGACCGTCGTCTTGCGGCCGTTGAGCGTGGTGCGCTGCTCGAGCGGGCGGCCGAGCGGCTCGGTGATCGAGCGGAACTCGACCTCGTCGACCTCCTGACCGTGGCTCGCGCCGGCGGCGCGCGAGATGTTCTCGTCCATGAGCGTGCCGCCGAGATCGTTCGCACCCGACTGGAGCGCCTGCTGCGCGCCGGGAAGGCCGAGCTTCACCCACGAAACCTGGATGTTGTCGATGGCGCCGCGGTACGCGATGCGACCGACGGCGTGCATGAGCAGCGCCTCGCGGAACGTCGGACCCATGCGCGACCGACCCTTGATGAAGAGCGGAGTGGCCATGTGGACGAAGGGCAGCGGCACGAACTCGGTGAACCCGCCGGTCTCGTGCTGCAACGTGCGGGTGCGCACCATGTGGCGGGCGACGTGCACCGGCTGCTCCACGTGTCCGAACATGATGGTGACGTTGGAACGAAGACCCACCGAGTGCGCGGTGCGGTGCGCATCGAGCCACTCCTCGGTGTTGATCTTGTCGGGGCAGATGATCGCCCGGACCTCGTCGTCGAGGATCTCGGCCGCCGTCCCGGGCAGGGTCGCGAGCCCGAGCGACTTCGCCTCGGTGAGGTACTCCGCGAGCGGCACCCCGTTGCGACGGGCGCCTTCGGTGACCTCGAGCGCGGTGAAGCCGTGCACGTGGATGTCGGGCGCGACGCTCTTCACCAGCCGGATGACGTCGAGGTAGTAGTCGCCGTCGAAGTCGGGGTGGATGCCGCCCTGCAGGCAGACCTCGGTCGCACCGCAGTCGACGGCCTCCTCGACTCGTGTGCGGAGCTCGTCGGCACCGAGGAGGTACGGATCACCCCGCAGGTTCAGCGACAGGGGACCCTTCGAGAAGGCACAGAACCGGCACTTGAAGGTGCAGACGTTCGTGTAGTTGATGTTGCGGTTGCGGACGAATGTGACGGTGTCGCCGACGATGTCTCTCCGGAGCTGATCGGCGACCTCGGCGATGCGCTGGACGTCGGGACCACGA
>JBBQMI010000354.1:0-3234 GCA_038328825.1 Acidimicrobiia bacterium
TCATCTCCGCGGCGAACACCGGTGGATCCATCCTTGCGGCGATGATCGCCATCACCGGCGTGCTGAACACGTCTCTGCTGTCGTTCTTCGAGCGCATCCGCGAGTTCGGGATCTACCGGTCGATCGGATGGACGCGCACCCGCGTTCTCGGCCTCGTCATGGGTGAAGCGTTCGTCGTCAGTCTCGGCGGCGCCATGGCCGGGATCGGAGTCGGTTGGTTGGCCATCAACGTCCTCCAACACCTGCGCCAACTTCGGGGCATCTTCGTGCCGACGTACGACGCGTCGGTGTTCCTCCGGGCGCTCGGGTTCGCGTTTCTGGTCGCCTTCATGGGCGCGCTCTACCCGGCATTGCGGGCTGCGTTCGTCGCGCCACTCAAGGCGGTCCGTCATGAATGAGACCGCGCCGGGCACAGCGATCCATGCGAAGGGAGTCGCCAAGCGGTACGGGCGACTCGACGTACTCGCCGACATCAACCTCGACATCGCTCGTGGTGAGTTCGCGGTCCTCGTCGGGCCCTCGGGTTCGGGCAAGTCGACGGTGCTCCATCTCCTCGCCGCACTCGAGCCTCCCGACGGAGGTGAGCTCGTCGTCGCGGAGCACCGGCTCGGCCGGCATGCCTCGCACCTGAGCCGCTTTCGACGCGACGACGTCGGGATCGTGTTCCAACTCCACAACCTCATTCCCCGGCTCACCGCGCGCGAGAACGTTGAGGCAGCGATGTTCGGCACCCATCGAGGCCACCGGCGGCGGATCGACCGCGCGACTGAACTGCTCGAACGGCTCGATCTCGTCGATCGCGCGGACGAGCGTCCGGCAACCATGTCCGGGGGCGAGCGTCAGCGGGTTGCCGTCGCCCGGGCGCTCGCCAACGAGCCCAGAGTGCTCCTCGCCGACGAACCCACCGGCAGCCTCGACCAGGATTCGGCCGACCTCGTGCTCGACATGTTCGCCGAACTCGTCGCGAAGGGAACCACGATCCTCGGCGTGAGTCACGACCCCCGCCTGAACGAACGGGCCGACCGCTTGATCTCGGTTGTGGACGGCCGCACCGAATCATGACGAGCGATGACCACCGGGCGGCGGCGCAACTCACCGTCTCGCAGGTGAGCAAGCGCTTCGGGCGCAACGTGGTCCTCGACCGCGTCGATCTGACGGTTCGCGGCGGCGAGGTGATCGCACTGACGGGCGAGAACGGCGCGGGCAAGACCACGCTGATGCGCATCTGCGCGGGGCTGGTTCGTGCGGACGTTGGCACCGTGACCGTCGGCGGGCGCATCGGGTACTGCCCCCAGGCGGCCGGCATGTTCGAGCTGCTCACGGCCGACGATCACCTCGTGATGTTTGGGCGGGGCGCCGGGATCGACCGGTCCGATTCACTGCACCGAGGTCGGGCGATCCTCGAGGAGTTCGGCTTCCCGGTGCACGAGCGTGCGGTCATCCGCGACCTCTCGGGTGGGACCCGCCAAAAACTGAACGTCGCGTTGGCGCTGCTCTGCGATCCGGCGGTCCTCCTGCTCGACGAGCCGTACCAAGGATTCGACCGCGGGACGTACGTGAACTTCTGGGATCACTGTCAAAGGTGGCGAGATGCGGGCAAGGCCGTGGTCGTCGTCACCCACATGCTCGCCGAGCTCGAACGGGTGGACCGCGTCGTGGAGCTGGCCGCGCATCCCACCCCTGTCGCCGGGTGACGTGATGGAATCGCTGCGTCGGATCACGATCATGGCCGAGATGCACGGTCGCGATCTCACGCGCCGTCACGCCGCGCTCGCGCTCCTCGTCGCGCTGCCGTTGAGCTTCTACCTGGCCTCGATGGGCACCGGCTCGAAGTCGATCATCGCGGGCGGCGTCGGGATGGCGTTCGCGATCTCGGGCGCGACGCTCTTTTCCGTGCTGTCCTCGAACGAGGTCGACCAACGGCTCGTCCTTGGTGGATATCGGCCGCACGAACTCCTCCTGGGCCGGCTCGTCTTCCTGGGACCGATGGGCCTGACCATCGGCGCCATGTTCAGCGTCCTGATGAGCACGGTCTCGCACCCGGCGCGGCCGTGGCTGACGTTCGTCGGCGTCGGTGCGGTGGCGCTGATGGCCATCCCGTTCGGATTGGCCGTCGGTGCCGCGGTGCCGAAGGAACTCGAAGGCACGCTGGTGCTCATCGGCGTCGTGGGTATGCAGCTCGCGATGGGGCCGCACTCGCCGATCGCGCGACTGCTCCCGTTCTACGGACCGAGGCAGTTGATCTCGTCCAGCCTCGCGGCCCGTGGTCCGATCGCGTGGCCGCTGCTGCTGAGCCTCCTCTACGCGATCGGCTTGTTCGTCGTTGCCCGGCTGCTGGTCGCA
Source organism: Acidimicrobiia bacterium (assembly GCA_038328825.1). Classification (GTDB taxonomy): domain Bacteria; phylum Actinomycetota; class Acidimicrobiia; order IMCC26256; family JANYLB01; genus JANYLB01. The sequence goes on from JBBQMI010000354.1 coordinate 2,344, forward strand.
CGACGAGTCGAAGTCACGCGTCACGCGCGCCACGCGCGCTGAGGCAGTCGACGTCCGGCCGAAGGACTTTTGCCTCTGGCTTCTGGTTCACCCATCGCCGCCTGTTCCGCCTGACCGGCGGACGTCTCGGTCTCTGGCGGCCGAAACGGAACGTTTGGGCCGCCCTGCGCCTCACGACGGTCGGGCGTCGGAGCGCCATGGAACGCAGCGTGATGGTCGGCTACTTCGAAGAACGGACAGAACCTGGTCGTGATGGCGATGAACGGCTGGGGCGACGGAGAGCCGGCATGGTGGCTGAACCTGCAAGCCCATCCCGTCTCGCAGGTCGACCTCGTCGACGGTTCTCGCGGGGTGACCGGCCACGCTGCGATGGGCGAGGAACGGGACCGGCTGTGGTCCCGGTGGGCCGAGATCGACAAGAACCTGGACGCCTACGCTGCCAGCCGTTCCACCGAGACTGCGGTCGTCGTCCTGGAACCGCGGCAGTGACGAAGGCAGGTTGCGGTGCGCTCGCTACCACTACAGGTCGACGGGTGGCGCTTTCAACTGCGCGGCGTAGACCGCGGCCTGGGTCCGTCGTTCCATTCCGAGCTTGGTCAGCATGTTCGACACGTAATTCTTGACCGTCTTCTCGGCGAGGTGGATCCGTTCGCCGATCTGGCGGTTGGTCAGGCCCTCCGCGATCAACTCGAGCACCTTGCGCTCCTGGCCGGTGAGCGAGGCCAAACGCTCGTCCTCCTCCTTCGGTGCCCGCAGGCGTTCGAGCACACGCTCGGTCACCGCCGGATCGAGCAACGATTGACCTCGAGCCACGCGCACGATCGCATCCACGATGTCCGGACCCTTGATCTGCTTCAGGAGGTACCCGGCCGCGCCCGCCATGATCGCCTG
>JBBQMI010000355.1:0-3222 GCA_038328825.1 Acidimicrobiia bacterium
GACGTCGCGATTGTGGTCGAGGTCGACCTCGACCACCCAACCGTCCGCGTCGTCGGGTGGGGCACCGGCGACGCGGACGTCGCCCCCGACGTTCACGGCGATTCCCGCCGCGCCGGCCGCCAGCATCTCCGTGGCGACGAGGTCGGCGGCGAGGCCCTTGCCGATCCCGCCCAGGTCGAGTGCGGTGCCGGGCGCGAGCCGGATCACCCGTCCGTCGGCGATCTGTTCCACACCTCCGCAGCCAGGAGCCGCGCGCGCCAACCCCGGGCTGGTCGTGTGACGCGGGAGCCTGCTGAAATCACGGTCGTAGCCGATCGCGCCGACGTCGACCGTGGGGTCGAACACGCCGCCCGTCACATTCCAGGCCTCGATGGAACGCTCGATCGCACGGGCGGTCTCCACCGAGACGACGCACGGCGAGCCGCCCGCGGCGTTCAGCCGACTCAGTTCGCTGTCGGACAGGAACCGGCTCCACCTCCGTTCGAGGTCGCGGATCCGGGTGATGGCGACGTCCGGTCCGGGGCCGTCGGCACCGACGACCGCAACGTGCACCTCGGCACCCATTGCGCGCGTCCGCTGCTCCCGAAGGTCGAGCGTCCGCGTCGAGCTCAACTCGGGGCGCTCCGCGTCACCGGCGCCGGCGAAGCGGCCGCAGGAGCGGCCGAGGCGGGGGGCGCCGCCACGGCCGCTGAACCCGCAGCAGAAGATGTCGCGGCCCCCGACGACGTGTTCGCCGCGCCCCCAACCGAGCGCGTCGACACACCGCCCGTGGGGGTCCCGGCGACAACCGCTGCGGGATGGTGGCGCCGCACGATGATCACGACGGGGGTGGGTGCCGGGGTTGCCGCAGGTTGAGCAGCACCGACCGGGGCCGCCACGAGCGGAGTCGTGACTTGCGTCGATCGCTCCGCGAGGGTCATCGCACCAACGGTGGCGAGCAGGCCGGCGGCGCTCATCCCGGCGACGAGGATCCGGCTCGAGGCGGCCGGGTGTGGGCGGCGCGGCCGGCGCGGTCGACGTGGGTCAGTCATCGTCGTGCTCGGTTTCGGGCGCCCGGTCGTCCTCACCTTCGTGGTGCTCGGCGCTGCCGCCGGCTGCGTCGTGCGGGGTGGTGGCGGACGCCGGCGGGGTGCTCGCGACGGGGGCGGCGGCGGCGTCCCGGCTCTCCCCGGACGACCCATCGGTACCCGAGGTGTCGTCGGAGCCGCCGGCGCTGGTCGCGGGGGCGAGCGGGGGGTCCTGCACGTCGAGGGTGATGACCTCGGGCACCTTCGGCGCGGTCGTCGAGGACGTCGCGGCGACCGGCTGGAGGTTCCCGGCCTTGGCGGGCCCGTCGGTCAGGCCGAAGACGCCGAAGTTGCTTCCGATGGCGATGACTGCGGCCGCGGCGGTGAGGCTGACGGCCCCGGTGGTGGCGAGAAGCTTGCGTCGTTCCATGTGAGTCCTCCAGAGGGTGGGGTCGCCGATGACGCTACGGGCTCGCACCTTCGACGAATCCCAGCGGTGGGCAAAGATTCGGACAACGTGGCGACGTCCGGCAGGGCGGCACGCGAGAGTGGGCGCCGTGCAGCTTCTCATCGTGGAAGACGACGACGCGATCGCGGTCCCCCTCGTTCGTGGTCTCGAGCGGGAGGGGTTTACCGTCTCGAGGGTTGCGTCGGGTCGAGATGCGCTGAGCGCGCCGTCGCCCGACATGGTGCTGCTCGACCTCGGGCTTCCCGACGTCGACGGTTTCGAGGTGTGCCGCCAGCTCCGGGAGCGCTCCGATGTGCCGATCATCGTGCTCACTGCTCGCGGCGAGGAGGTCGACCGAGTCGTCGGTCTCGAGCTGGGTGCCGACGATTACATGGTCAAGCCGTTCGGCTTTCGGGAGCTGGTGGCGCGCATCCGCGCGGTCACGCGTCGGCGCCTCCCGCGCGCGGAAGACCCCGTGCAGAACATCGGGCGCGTCGAGCTCGACCGTCGTTCCCACCGGGTCGCGGTCGACGGCCGCGACGTCGCGCTCACCCCGAAGGAGTTCGACGTGCTCGCGTTGCTCGCCGAGGATTCGGGAGCGGTCTGCAGCCGGTCGCACATCCTCGAGACGGTGTGGGACGCCCACTGGTACGGACCGACGAAGACGCTCGACGTCCACGTGGCGTCTCTGCGGAAGAAGTTGGGCGTTCCGCATCTGATCGAGACCGTGCGCGGGGTCGGCTTCCGCCTCTGCGTCGACGACGAGAGCTGAATCGTGCGCCGTCGGTTGTTGATCAGCTACCTCTCGATCACCCTGTTCGTGCTCATCGTGCTCGAGATCCCCCTCGGGATCGCCTTCGCCCGCCTCGAGCGGCGCGACCTTGCGACCGGGGTCCGCCACGATGCGCTCGCGCTCTCGGTGCGGGCCGAGGAGTTGCTCGAGCGCAACGACCCCGCGTCACTGCGCGCTCTGGCACGCGACTATCAACGTCGGGTGGGTGCCCGGGTCGTGATCACCGACGGGGCCGGTACGGCACTCGTGGACAGTGATCCACCGCTCGCCGGAACGCGCAGCTTCGCTGATCGGCCTGAGATCGTCCGGGCACTTGGAGGCAGGGAGGCGACCGGGACCCGCTACAGCACCACCCTCGGATCGAGCCTCTTCTTCGCGTCGGCTCCGATCGTCGATGGCGCCGAGATCATCGGCGCGGTTCGGATCAGCTACCCCACGTCGTACGTCGACGACCAGATCCGTCGCAACTGGATGCTGCTCGGCCTGGTGGCTCTCGTCGTGCTCGGGGTGGTCTCGATGGTGAGTGCCATCCTCGCCAACTCGGTGAGCCGCCCGATCGGAGACCTGGAACGCGCCGCGGCGCGGCTCGGTGCAGGTGACTTGTCCGTACGAGCGTCTGTCGGCTCCGGTCCGGCCGAGGTCCGGAGCCTTGCGGCCTCGTTCGACCGCACCGCGGCGCGCCTCCAGCGGCTGTTGGAGGCGCAGAGCGTCTTCGTCGGCGACGCGTCGCACCAGCTCCGTTCCCCGCTGGCGGCGTTGCGTCTGCGGTTGGAGAACTTGCAGGGTGAGGTCCACGATCGTGAGGCGGCCGGCGACGTCGACGGCGCGCTCCGCGAGGTCGCGCGGCTCTCCGGGCTCGTCGACGGGCTGCTCGTGCTCGCCCGGGCCGAGCAGCAGCCGCCGTCGCCGACTCTGGTCGATGTCGGCGAGGTCGTTCGCTCACGGAGTGACGCGTGGTCCGCGCTCGCGGCCGA
>JBBQMI010000356.1:0-3214 GCA_038328825.1 Acidimicrobiia bacterium
ATCGTGGTCATGGCCTGCTCGATCACCGCGACGTCGAGATCGTCACCTCGGATCAGCGGACCCACGACGTCGGACCAGGAGAGATCGGCCATGATCGCCGCAGCCTACCGGCGCAGCCCAGGCGAACCTCGGTCCCGCCACGCGGCCTCGGCCTCGCCGAGCGGCGTCGACGGCGGCCCGTCGACCCACGGCCAGATCTCCTCGGAGATCCGGCGCCAGTTGGCCGTCGAGCCGAGCTGGGCCAGGACGCCGTAGAGCCCGAGGTTGATCCGCTGCACCACGGCGAACTCGGGCGGGATGTTGGTGTACTTCAGCATCCGACCCTCGGGCGTGGTCGTGTCGAAGAAGGTCCGGGCGGTCTCGTCGGCGTAGTCGCTGCCGACCGCGACCACCGCGTCGGTGGCGACGAGCTCGTAGAACTGGCGGAAGAACGTCTGGACCTCGGCGTCGCTCACCGGCGCGCCCCGCACGAGGAAGCCGGCCCCCTCCATCGCGGCGCGGAACCGAACGGGATCGGGGTCGACGACGTACGCGTCGATGAGCGCCTGGAACTGCGCGACCTCGGTCTCGGTGAACACCTTGCACAACCCGAAGTCGAGGAAGGTGACCCGTCCGCCCGACGAGAAGAGGTAGTTCCCCGGGTGCGGATCGCCGTTGAACCGGTGCAGCCGGTACAAGCCCGTGAAGACGAACCGGAAGATCGTCTCGCCCGCAAGGTCACGCTCGACCTGCGGCCAGTCCATGACGTCGCTGAAGCGGGCGCCGTCGGCGAGCTCGGTGACGAGCACGCGCGACGTCGAGAGCTCGGGGACCACGCCGGGAACGTGGATGAACGGATGGTCGGCGAAGTACGCGGCGAAGGCCTGCTGCTGCAGCGCCTCGAGTCGGTAGTCGAGCTCTTCGAAGATCCGTTCGCGCAGCTCGGCGATGAGAGGACCCGGCTCGAAACCCGAGTACTGCAGCGCAAGACCCCGCAGCACGGCCGACGCCGCGGTCATGTCGGAGCGGATCGCCTCGGCGACTCCGGGGTACTGGACCTTCACGGCGACGGCGCGACCGTCGTGGGTCATGGCCCGATGCACCTGGCCGATCGACGCCGCCGCGATCGGGACGGCGTCCCACTCGGCGAAGACCGCGGTGGGGGGCCGCCCGAGCTCCTGTTCGACGACGCCGGCAGCGAGCTCGGGGCTCATCGGCGGTGCGTCCTGTTGGAGCTGGGCGAGCGCATCCCGGACCGGCTCGGGCAGGCCCGGCGCGAGGTAGCTGGCCATCTGACCGAGCTTCATGAGCGCGCCCTTCATGTTCCCGAGCGCCTCCCCCACCTGAGCGGCCGTGCGCATCTCGTTCTCGGTGTCGAGCTCGGCGCGCCGCTCCGCCGACGCGAACACCCGACGGGCGCGGTGGCCGGCGTAGCCACCACCAGTGCGCGCGCCCAGGCGGAGCAACTCGGCGTTCCGAGCGAGACGGGAGGTATGCCGCAACGCGACCGCGTCGTCGGCGCGCGTCGTCTGTCGGACGCGGATGCACACGACGGTCGCGACTCCGAGCACCGCGACGGCGCCGGCGGCGACGCCGAGGTTTCGACGCGAGGTCAGGGCACCACGGAACCGGCGGGACACGCCGGCGAGACTAGGGGGTGGGTCGCGTCAGGCCGACTTGCGACGCTGGCGGAGCACCCGGCGGCGTTCCCGCTCGGTGAGTCCGCCCCAGACACCGTTCTTCTCCCGCACCGTGAGCGCGTACTCGAGGCAGGTCTCGCGCACGGGGCAGAGCGCGCAGATCTCCTTCGCCTCGACGGCTTCCTCGTCGGAATCCGGGTAGAAGATGTCGGGGTCGATGCCGCGGCAACGGCCGAGTTGACGCCAGGTTGTGGTCTTCATCACACGCTCTCGCAGAGTCAGCACGGGGACTCCCTGTCCAGTCGAACAACGGTTCTAGCTTCGGCCCGTATTCCCAATGGCTGAAGGGGAGAAAACCGCCTGTTCCGGTACCGGGACGCCCCGGATCCCGGGGGTGCCGACCGTAGGATGCCCGCCATGACGGCCGAGGCTCTGGAGATCCCCGACACCGCCGGACGTCCCGGCCGCCAGGTCACCGCGATCGCCTTGGCCGTCCTGCTCACCGTGCCCGGGCTGACCATCCGCCTCGCCGGGATCCACCCGACCCCGTGGCTCGCCGCGATCCTCTACGGGCTCGCCGTCGTCGGCGCGGCCTTCCTGCTCGCATGGGGTGCCGAGGTGCTCGAGCTCGACGTGTCGCAGGGCCTCTCGATCGCCCTCCTGGCCCTCATCGCCGTGCTCCCCGAGTACGCCGTCGACTTCTCGTTCACCTGGAAGGCCGGGACCGAGCCCGACAAGTACGCACCGCTCGCGCTCGCGAACATGACCGGGGGCAACCGGTTGCTCATCGGTGTCGGTTGGTCGATGGTGGTGCTGCTCGCGGCATGGCGCATCAAGCGCGTGGCGAAGGAGCGCAACGTGCCGGTGCCCGCAGATCGCGGTGTGACCCTCGCGCGCCAGAACTCGATCGGGATCGCGTTCCTCGTGATCGCGACCTTGTACTCGCTGTCGCTTCCGCTGAAGCGGTCGATCACCTTGATCGACGCAGTGGTCCTGATCGGGATCTTCGTCGCGTACATGGTGCGCGTGAGCCGCGCGCCCGCCGGCGAACCCCACCTGGTCGGCCCCGCGCAGCTCATCGGTCGACTCCCGGCCACACGTCGACGCATCGTCGTCGGGCTCATGCTCGCGTTCGCGGCCGGGGTGATCCTCGCTGCGGCCGAGCAGTTCGCGGAGTCGCTGGTCGTCACGGGCGAGACGTTCGGCATCAGCACGTTCCTGCTCGTGCAGTGGCTCGCGCCGCTCGCGTCGGAGGCACCGGAGCTCCTCGTCGCCGGGCTCTTCGCCTGGCGCCTGAACAGCGAAGCGGGGCTCGGCACCCTCGTGTCGTCGAAGGTGAACCAGTGGACGTTGCTCGTCGGGAGCCTGCCGATCGTGTTCGCGATCTCGTCGGGCACGCTGCACGGACTCCCGATCGACGCGGTCCAGCGCGAAGAGCTGTTCCTCACCGCGGCGCAGTCGGCGTTCGCGGTCGCGGTGCTCGCCAACCTCAGCCTCAGCACGAAGGAGGCGTACCTGCTCCTCGGGCTGTTCCTGTCGCAGTTCGTGCTCGGCGGCCTGCTGCCCGAGGGCGTGCACGAGATCGAACGGATCGT
>JBBQMI010000357.1:0-3212 GCA_038328825.1 Acidimicrobiia bacterium
GAGCGCGCTCCTCGAAGTCGACGGGCTCTCCGTGCGCTTCGGAGGGCTGGTGGCGGTGGACGACGTCTCGATCTCCGTGGGTCACGACTCCATCATGGGCCTGATCGGCCCGAACGGCGCCGGCAAGACCACCACGATCGACGCGCTCTGCGGGTTCGTTCCCGGCGCACATGGGACCATCGCCCTCGGAGGACGACGCATCGACGGGTTGCGCGCCCACCAACGAGCGCGGTCCGGGATGGGGCGGACCTTCCAATCGGTCGAGCTGTTCGACGACCTCAGCGTGCACGAGAACCTGCTCGTCGCGGCGCTCACCCCCCGTTGGTGGTCCCCGGTGATCGACGCGATCGCGCCCCGTCGGACGGCACGGGGCATCGACGTCGACTTCGCGCTCGACCTCATGGATCTCCGGCCGTTCGCAAGCGCCCGCCCGCCTGAGCTGTCGTACGGTCAACGGCGCCTCGTCGGCGTCGCCCGCGCGCTCGCGGGCCGACCGAAGCTCCTCCTGCTCGACGAGCCCGCCGCCGGCCTCGACCCCGCGGAGACGGCCGCCCTGGGTGCGCTGCTCCGAACGCTGCCCGCCGAAGGGATCAGCGTGATGCTCGTCGACCACGACATGTCGCTAGTGCTCGAAGTGTGCGCCGAGATCACCGTGCTCGACTTCGGCAGGGTCATCGCCCGCGGCCCGACGGCCGCGGTGTGCGCCGACCCTGTGGTCGTCACCGCTTACCTGGGTGGCGACGCGTGAGCGCGCCGGGCGCACCCGAGCCCGTTCTCGAGCTGCACGACTTCTCCGCCGGTTACCGCGGCGTCGCCGTCGTGCACGGCATCGATCTGCGAGTCGACGCCGGTGAAGTCGTCGCGTTGCTCGGCCCCAACGGTGCCGGGAAGACCACGACGTTGCTCACCGCGTCGGGTCTGCTCCCTCGCCTCGGCGGTACGGCGCGCCTGCTCGGGGCGGATCAGCCACGCGGCCGACGCCGGCGCGATACGACCCGCATCGCGCTCGCGCTCGTGAAGCTCGGCGTGGCCCACGTTCCCGAGGATCGGGCCCTGTTCTTCGGGCTCACCGGGCGCGAGCACCTCCGGCTGGCCGCGCGACGCGGAGACACCGAGGCGATCGAGCAGGCGTTGGCACCCTTCCCTGCGCTGGCCGCGATCATCGATCGTCGCGCCGGACTGATGTCGGGTGGTGAACAGCAGATGTTGGCCCTGGCCCGCGCCCTCGCCGGTCGCCCGAGGTTGCTCATGATCGACGAGCTGAGTCTCGGGCTCGCACCCCGCGTCATCGAACAGCTCCTCCCCCTGGTCCGCGCCATCGCTCGCGACTCCGGCGTGGGCGTGCTCCTCGTCGAACAGAACGCCCACGCCGCGCTCGCCGTTGCCGACCGCGCCTATGTGATCGTGGGCGGCCGCATCAGCCACATGGGGGCCGCGCGCGACCTCGCAGCCGACACGCAGCGGCTCGCCGTGACCTACCTCGGTGCGAGGCCCGACGCGGGAGCCGACCCGTCGGCCCCTCGAGCGGGCGGGTAGCCGTCGGTCACGACAGGGTGTCGCACTCCTCGGCCACCTCGCGAACGGCAGGGCGGAGCTCCTCGGGGACCGATGCCATCCGCTCGTCGCTGAGCTCATCGGAGAAGCGCAGGCGTTGCGCGTCGGCGAGTTCGTGACACGCGGGCATCCACGCCGAGTGCAACACGGCCGGGATGCACTCCTTCTTGGTGCCCACGAGCGTGGCCACCGGACCGGCCGACACCTTGGCGGCGTCGAACACGTCGACGCGAAAGCCGTTGTCGTTGCAGACGGGTTGCACGACGTAGCCGTCGTGGCCACCCGGGGTGCCACCGACATAGCTGCCCGCGGGCGCTCCACGGGGGGCGAACGCCGGTGAGGTGATGTGGTCGGACAGGTCGGAGTAGTCCCAGCGCGCCTTCAGCTCCATACTCCCGCGCTCGAACGAACAGAGCGCGCCGGGGGTCTCCTCGCGGACCTGGTCGAGGTCGATCCGGTCTTCGTAGAGGCGGGCCGCGCGTTGGCTGATGTTCCCCGGGCGGCACCCCTGGTAGGTGACGTGGTGCAGGGTGGGCGCCGACATGCCCTCGGTGCTCCAGTCCATCGCGGAGAGCTGGAGGTTGAAGGTCCAGTCCTGCTTGAACAGGCCCTGCTCGAGGACCTTGCCCGAGTCCGGATCGAAGATCACCTCGACGATCGTCTCGGGCGCCATGGCCATGTTGTACAGACCGACGGCTCCGGGATCGACGGGGTTGCCGTTGACGTCGAGGTCGTCGGGACGCAGGTAGAGGCCGAGGTCCATGAGGTCCATGCCCTCCCACACGACCGAGATGCCATCGGTGTCGTCCCAGCGGGCGTAGTAGTGGCCCGTCGGCGGCGACATCGTGAAGCACACCGGGGTCACCGGCGTACCCGACGCGAGCCCGTCGAGCTGGTCCTTGCGGATCAGCCAGACGGGCACCTCCTCGTCGATGGTGAGGCTGCGTTCGCCGCCCATCACCTCGGCGGGGTCGGCCTTGAAGTTGCCCGAGTCGCAGAGGATGATCCAGTCGCGCGTCTGGCTGACGGTGTGGATCGACCCGCCGAACGACACCCCCTCGAGCGGCCAATGGCGGACCTGCGTGCCGTCGTGGCGGTCGTAGCGAACGACCGAAGGCCGCATGCCGAACGTCGGCTCCATCACCAGCTCGAGCTTCACCGTCCACATGCAGTCGCGCTCGGGATCGGCCACCGGGTGCGCAGTGGAGAACAGGAACGGCAGCACCCCGGCCATCTCCATCGAGTTGCCGCCCCACGTGTCGACATGGCCGACCTCGGCGACGAACTCGAGGGTGTCGGGGTTCAGCTCGACCGGTCGCCCCGCATCCCAGGTCGTGTAGAGCCGGTTGCCCCAGGGCAGCGGGGCCGTGTTCGAGGAGTTCGCGGCACCGAACGGCGAGAAGTAGCCGGTGGGCCCGGCTCCGAAACGCTCGGGGTGGCGGTCGAAGAGCCGCTTGCCCGGCGTCTGGATGGATCGGCTCTGCCAGGCGAAGCGCCCGGGGCCCGCGCCTCGGGCTCCGGCCTCCAGAGACAGGCGACAGATCGAGCCCCAGTCGAAGATGGCATACGGGAGCGTTCGGCTGTTCTGGAAGCTCGAGAAGACCACCTCGCCACTGATGTCGGCGGGCCAGGTTCCCGACGCCACCTCGAGCTCGAAG
>JBBQMI010000358.1:0-3211 GCA_038328825.1 Acidimicrobiia bacterium
GCGTCGCGCGCCTCGGCGAGGAAGGTGTCGTGGGGTGCGACGCGGGCGACGAGGCCCCAGTCGACCGCTTCGGCCCCCGAGAGCGACCGGCCGGTGAGCAACAGATCACGAGCCCGAGCCGGACCGACCTGACGCGGGAGCAGCTCGGCGAAGTTGGTGTCGGCGATGCCGCGGAACAGCTCGGGGACGCGGAACGTCGCCTGCTCGCTCGCGACGGTGACGTCGGCGAGCATCGCCAGCATCATCCCGCCGCCCTGGGCGACGCCGTTCACCGCGCACACGATCGGCTTCGGCGAGGTGCGGAACGCCTCGTAGGGCGCCATGTCCAGGCCGAGCAGCTTCGGGAAGCCCCAGTCGTCGTCGCCACCACCGGCGAGATCGCCACCGGGGATGAAGAAGTCGCCGGTACCGGTGAGGAGCACGCCGACGAGTCCCGGATCGGCGTTCACACGGTCGATCGCGTACCGCACCCCGAAGTACATCGCCGGCGTCATCGCGTTGCGCGCTTGCGGTCGGTCGACGGTCACGATCGCGAGCGAGCCGTCCCGCTCGAAGCGCAGGTAGGGCGTCCCCAGCCAGTCGCCGTCGGGCGGTCGCGGTCCTTCGGACGCCATCGGTCGCCCCTCAGCGCTTCTCGTAGGTCACGTCGCTCGCTTCGAGATCCCACGTGGCCTCCGTGACGCCTTCGTCGCGCAGGTCGCGCTTGAGCACGCGCCCGACGGGACTGCGCGGGAGCTCGCCGCGGAACTCGATGTAGCGCGGGAGCGCGAAGTACGGGAGCTCCTCGACGCACCACCGGAACAGCTCCTCCTCGGTGACCGACGCGTCGGTGACGAGCACCGCGGTGATCTTGAGGTCGTCTTCGGTGATCGCGCTCGGCACCGCGTGCACCACGACGTCGGCGATCGCCTCGTGCTTCACGAGGATGGCCTCCACCTCGAAGCTCGAGATGTTCTCGCCCCGCCGCCGCAGGTAGTCGGCCTTGCGGTCGACGAAGAACAGGTAGCCGTCTTCGTCGACGCGGCCGATGTCGCCGCTGTGGAACCAGAGGTTCCCCAACGTGGCGACCGTCGACTCGGGCCGACCCCAGTAGCCCTCGAACATCACGTGCGGGCGCTTCGGACGCAGCACGATCTCGCCGGGCTCGCCGGGCGCGACCTCGCGGTCGACGTCGTCGAAGATCCGCACGTCGAAGTACTCGTCGTTGATGATGCCGGCCGCACCCGGGCGCTGTTCCACGCCGAGCGGCGTCCACGACGGGAGGCTCGCCTCGGTCATCCCGAACGCGCCGCTGAACACGTCGACGCCGAATCGCTCCCTGAGCTTGCGGTCGATCTCGACCGGCATCGGCGCGGCGCCGATGAGGCGCATCGTGGTGTTCGCCTCGGGCGCGTCGGAGTTCGGCATGTCGGGACGCGGATCGTCGTTCGCGAGCAGGTACGCCATCGACCCGAGCAGCGACACGACGGTCCCGCCGACCCGGTTGATCTCGGGCCAGAAGCCCGACACGGAGAACTTGCCCGAGATCGCCGACGCGCCGCCGGCCACGAGCGCGCCGACGAGTCCGGTGGTGAGCGCGTTGAAGTGGAAGAGCGGGAGGGGCGTCCAGAGCACGTCGTCGGCCGTGCGCCGCCAACACGTCGCGATCTGGGTGCTGAGCGACACGTGGTAGTTGTGGCTGAGCATGCAGCCCTTTGACGGGCCGGTCGTGCCGCCGGTGTAGACGATCGTCGCGAGGTCGCCCGGCCCGATCCCGGTGCTCGGCTCCACCGGCGCGACGCGCAGGAGCTCCTCCCATCCGTGGACGGCCGCTCCCGCGACCCCGGCGCCGGTGTCGCCGACGACCACGACGTGCTCGAGCGTGTCGATCTCCTGTGCGATCGCGGCGACGCGGTCGACTAGGTCGGCCTGCACCACGATGACGCGAGAGCCGGAGTCGGCGAGCTGGTGACGGAGGTAGTCGCCCTTGAACGCGGAGTTGATCGGCGCGCCGATCGCCCCCGACATCACGGTGCCCCACCACGCGAGCATCGCCTCGGGCGAGTTCTCCGTGAGCGTCGCAACGCGGTCACCCGGGCGCACGCCGAGCTGGCCGAGCGCGGCCGCGAAGCTCCCCGCGGCCGCCGCGACCCCCGCTGCGGTGAACGCGGTGCCGCAGACGTCGAGGTACGGACCGTCGGGATCCGACTCGAGTCGGGCGCGGAGGAGATCAGGGAGCGAGTGCTGCTCCTCGCTGACCCAGACGTCGGTGACCACGGTGCTTCCCCCGATCGCATTTTGGACTACCGGCTGAATCTAAACGGTCACGGGTGCAGCGGGATCACCGCGGCGTCACTCCCGGGTCGGCCGAGATCGAGGATCGCCGGCCACGGCTCGCCCCGGCGGACCGCGATCCCGACGAGCACAGTGGCGATCTCGTCGTCGAAGGGGGGTGGGTCCTCGATCACGCCGACGAGCTTGCGGAGGTACGGCAGCGCACCCGCGCCACGCGCCGCGAACGCACGCTGGTACTCGAGCATGACCGACTCGCGGTTCCGCAGGATGTCGGCGTGGCGGAGCGCGTTGAACGCGGCGCCGATCGCGCACTGACTCACGAGCGCGTACGCGTCGCGCGCTTCCACGGGAGTGAACCCGTGACGATCGAGCACACCGATCACCGCGTCGAGGTGCACGACCATGCGGTCGACGCTGATCGCGCCGCGGAGGTACTGGTTCAACAGCTCGGGCTCCGCGACGAAGGCATCGTGCGAGTAGCGGGCCCACTCGAGGAGCCACTCCGTCCAGTGCTGGCCGTGGTCGACCGGGATCGCGATGCGCGCCGCGGAGTACTCGGCCGCGAGGGCCATCAGGTCGTCGCGGCCCTGCACGTGGTGGTAGAGCCCGGGGACGCTCACGCCGAGGCGGTCGGCGACCGCCTTCATCGTCACCTGGTCGAGACCGACCTCCGACGCGGCGCGGGCGATCATCTCGCGGTCGAGTCGCGCGGGTCGTCCGACCTTGCGTCGTCCCGACGCCTCGACCGGTTGGAGCGTCGCGTCCGCCACTGGGGTCCTCACGTTGCGTATCCGGTCGCACGGGATCGGGAATCGGTGGCGAGCGTAACGGAGCAGCTGCGAGCGGCCCGGCCCCCGACGGACCTAGGGCCCGACGGTCCCGTCGAATTTCTTGATACCTTATTGGAAACTCGTTCGGACCAGGGGGAACGTCATGT
>JBBQMI010000359.1:0-3208 GCA_038328825.1 Acidimicrobiia bacterium
CGTGGCCGCGATCCTCAACTGTGCGCAGAGCCCACCGTTCATGACCGCGCGTCGCGTGGTCGTCGTACGCGACTACGAGCAGATCCCCGCGGCCGAGGTCGCGCCGCTCGCGGCCTACCTCGCCGACCCCCTCGACACGACCGCGCTGGTGTTCGTGGCTGGTGGGGGACGGGTACCCAAGGCGCTGGCCGACGCGTTGAAGGAGGCGGGAGCGGAGACCGTCGGACCCGAATCGGAGAAGACGGTCGACGTGCTCGCACGCGCGGCCGAAGACGCCGACCTGACCCTACGGCCCGACGCGAGCACACTCGTCGCAGCCCACCTCGGCGACGACGCCGGTCGCGTGGGGGGTCTGGTCGAGCTGCTCGCGGGAACCTACGGTCCCGGCGCCACCCTCGGGGCCGACGAGGTCGCGGCCTACCTCGGTGAGGTCGGTTCGGTCCCGGTGTGGCAGCTGACGAACCGCATCGAGGAGGGCGACGTCGCCGCCGCGCTCTCCACCCTCCACCGCATGCTCACCGCGACCACGGCGCGGGAACCGAAACCGATGCACCCGTTGCAGGTGATGGGACTGCTGCACAGCCGCTACAAGAAGCTGCTGCGCCTCGACGATCCCGGGATCGCGACCGTCGACCAGGCCCACGCCGCGCTCGGCGGCAAGGGGAGCACGTTCCCCACCAAGAAGGCGCTCGAGGCCGCGCGCACGCTCGGTGCCGACGGGCTCCGGCACGCGGTCGACCTCCTGCACCAGGCCGACCTCGACCTCAAGGGCGCGAGCGGCCTGCCGGCCGAGACCGTGATCGAGGTCCTCGTCGCCCGGCTCACCGGACTCGCGGGTCGTTCCCGGCGCGGCGCCGCCCCCCACCGCCCTGCATCCGCGCGCCGCTGAGCGAGCGGATGCGACCAGAGAGCCCTGCTCAGCCGGTCTTGTTGGCGCGCTTCATCAGGCGCGACGTGCGTCGCGACGCCTGACGCTTGTGGATCACGCCCTTGGAACCCGCCTTGTCGAGACGCTTCTGGGCCATGCGCATCGGCTCGGCGACCTCGCTCGCGTCGGCGGAGATGGCCGCGTCGACGTTCTTCACCCGAGTCTTCAACTCGGTGCGGGTCGCGAGATTCCGGACCCGACGGGTCTCGTTCTGCAGGTTTCTCTTCTTCTGCTGCTTCAGGTTCGCCATGCGCGTTGGGGCTCCAGAACTTTCAGACGGTCGGAAAAGGGTAGCACCGGCGCCTTGGAGGCAGTCGATCGCCCCTTCCGTCCGCGAGAATGCTCCGGTGACCCCCCTGGAACAGCTGCGCTGCATCTCGATCATCGCCCACATCGACCACGGGAAGTCGACGTTGGCCGACCGGTTCCTCGAGATGACGGGAGCGGTCGAGATGCGCGACATGCGGGCCCAGTACCTCGACTCGATGGACATCGAGCGGGAGCGGGGCATCACGATCAAGGCCCAGAACGTACGGGTCCTCTGGCACGACCACGTCGTGAACCTCATCGACACGCCCGGTCACGTCGACTTCGGGTACGAGGTCTCGCGCAGCCTCGCCGCCTGCGAAGGGGTGATCCTGCTCGTCGACGCGAGCCAGGGGATCGAGGCGCAGACGCTCGCGAACTGCTACCTCGCGATCGAGCACGACCTCACGATCGTCGCCGCGCTCAACAAGATCGACCTCCCTGCGGCGGAGCCCGATCGTGTCGCGGGCGAGATCGAGAAGGTGCTCGGCATCCCGGCCGAAGAGATCCTGCGCATCTCGGCCAAGACCGGCGAAGGCGTTCCCGAGCTGCTCGACGCCGTCATCGAACGGGTCCCCGCGCCCGTCGGCGACGCCGACGCCCCGCTCCAGGGTCTGATCTTCGACTCGTACTACGACTCGTACCGCGGTGTCATCAACTCGGTCCGCGTGTTCAACGGCACCCTCTCGTCGGGCGCGCGGCTGCGGTTCGTGCAGGCCGCCGGCACGCACGACGCCGAGGAGGTCGGCGTGCGCCTCCCGGTGCCCACTCCGGTCGCCGCGCTCGGCCCGGGTGAGGTCGGGTACCTGATCGCCGGAATCAAGGACGTCGGCCAGGCGCGGGTCGGGGAGACGGTCACCACGCTCGCGCATCCCGCGGAGGCCCTCCCCGGCTACCTCGACCCGAAGCCGATGGTGTTCTGCGGCCTGTACCCCGTCGACGGCGACGAGTACACCGACCTGCGCGAGGCGCTGCAGCGACTCCGCCTGAACGACGCAAGCTTCACCTACGAGCCCGAGACGTCGGGTGCGCTCGGCTTCGGCTTCCGTTGCGGCTTCCTCGGTCTGCTGCACATGGAGATCGTGCGGGAACGGCTCGAACGGGAGTACGACCTCGCGCTCGTCGCCACCGCGCCCAACGTCGAGTACGTCGCGAACATGGTCGACGGGAGCGTGCAGGCGGTCGACAACCCGTCGGCGATGCCGTCTCCCAACTTCGTCGAGTCGATCGAGGAGCCGTACATCACCGTCACGGTCCTCACGCCGACTGACTACGTCGGCACATTGATGGAGCTGTGCCAGGGGCGTCGCGGCGACATGAAGAAGATGGAGTACCTCTCCGAGGAGCGCGTGGAGCTCGTCTACGAGATGCCGCTCGGCGAGATCGTGCTCGACTTCTTCGACCAGATGAAGTCGCGCACTCGTGGGTACGCGAGCCTCGACTACGAGCCGGCGGGATGGCGGGTCTCGAAGCTGTCGAAGGTCGACGTGCTCCTCAACGGCACACCGGTCGACGCGTTCTCGGCGATCGTGCACGCCGAGAACGCGTACGATTACGGCCGGAAGATGGTGGGGAAGTTGAGAGAGCTCATTCCCCGGCAGATGTTCGACGTTCCGATCCAGGCCGCGATCGGCGGTCGCATCATCGCCCGCGAGACGGTCAAGGCTCGCCGGAAGGACGTGACCGCGAAGTGCTATGGCGGCGACATCAGCCGCAAGCGCAAGCTGCTCGAGAAGCAGAAGGAGGGCAAGAGGAAGATGAAGCAGATCGGCAGCGTCGAGGTCCCCCAGGAAGCCTTCGTCGCCGCCCTCAAACTCGACGACTGACCCGCGACCCGCCCCCGCCCCCGCCCCCGCCCCCGCCCCCGCCCCCGCCCCCGCCCCCGCCCCCGCCGAGTTCGGCGCGTTTCGGTCCTCATAGGACCAGAACGCGCCGAACTCGGGAGGGGCGGGAGGGGCGGAAGGGTGGGGCTAC
>JBBQMI010000360.1:0-3204 GCA_038328825.1 Acidimicrobiia bacterium
AATCGCCGAACTCAACTTGCGCGACGACCTGTTCGACGACTTCTGTTTGTCGCCGTTTCACCCGGCCGAGTTCGAAGCACGGATTCGTCACCTGTTGTGGAGTACCGGCGATGCCGTGGTGCGAACCGAACTCGTGGAGTACGGCGACCTCGTCCTCAACCTCGAGACGTACCAGGCCGCGCTCGCGCACAAGCCGCTCGACCTCACCTACATGGAGTACGAGCTCCTGAAGTTCTTCGCCACGCACCCCGGCAAGGTGTTCACGCGGGCGCAGCTGCTCTCGCGCGTGTGGGGCTACGAGTACTACGGCGGCGCCCGCACGGTCGATGTCCACGTGCGCCGGCTCCGGGCGAAGCTCGGCGAGGAGCACGCCAACCTCATCCAAACCGTGCGCTCCGTCGGCTATCGGTTCGGCCAGACCCGCATCCCGGGCAGTCGTACCCACGCCCCCGAAGAGGCCTGACCCGACGACCCGACTCAGGTCGGCTGGCCCTCGGCGCGCGCGTCGGCGTCTTCGATGAGCAGGAAGCTCAGGATCGCGCTCCACACCATCCCGCCCACCATCACCGCGACGGGAACGGCGAGCACGAGCGTGATCACGATGAGGACCGGACCGAGCACGGGTCGACTCTAGCTCCGGGGCCTACAACTAGTCCGCGAGGGGCCGAGGGCCCTCGGGGCAGTAGGCCCAGACCTCGATCTCGACCGCGGCGCCCGCCGGGAGGGCCGACACCTCGACCGTGGAGCGGGCCGGACGGTGCGCACCGAACGCGTCGGCGTACGCCGCGTTCACGGCACCGAAGTCGGTCATGTCGGTGACGAACACGGTCGTCTTGGCGACGTCTGCAAACGAGGCGCCGCAGTCGCCGAGCACCGCGGCCACGTTCACGAGCGCCTGGGTCGCCTGCGCGGCCGCGCCACCCTCGACGATGGTCGCCGTCGCCGGGTCGAACCCGACCTGGCCCGCGAGCACGATCCAGTCGCCGGCGCGCACCGCCGGGCTGTAAGGCCCCGCGACCGGCGGCGCGCTCGGCGTGGCAACCGGCATCGGCTGGCTCGACTGGCTCGACTGGCTCGACTGGCTCGACTGGCTCGACTGGCTCATCGTCGGAGCATACGGGAGGCGCGGGTTCCGAACGCCGGGAAGGTGTCGGGACGTACGCCCTCGGCGCTCGCGATCGCGTTCCAGGTGGCTGCCGCGACCGCCGCGAACACGGCGTCGGAGCTCGCGGCGAGCGGGGGGCCCGGCGCGTCGACGATCGTGACGTCGATCGGCGGCATGTCCTTCGGTCGGATGATGCCGAACGAACGGATCGTGAGGTCGTGGACCACACCCGTGTCGGCATCGACCGCCAGTCCTTCGGTGAGGACCAATCCGAGCGCCATGTGCGCCGCGCCGATCGCGTACGAGCGCAACACCACGTCGTCGAGCGGATCACCGGCCGCGACCGTGACCGACACCCGATCGATCGCGCCCGACTTGGCGGCAACCGAGACCCGTGCCGCGGCGGCGGCGCCGCTCGCCGCGTGCACGACGCCCTCGACGGTGTCCGATCCGAGGGGTGCCAAGATCGTCGACCCAGCGGCCGCGAGCGCGCCGTGCACGAGCACGGTGAGCTCCGCGAGTCCGACGGCGCGCAGCGTCGACGCCGTCGTCAACCCGTGCGGCGGCTCGACCTCCCACCGGACGTCGAGCTCGAACGGTGCGACCGCCGCAGGGATCGGAAGCGGCCCGAGCGACCGTCCTTCGATCACCAGTCGCTCGCCGTCGACGAGCACGCACGACGCTGCGATCGGTGGTCGCTTGGGGCCGAGCCGGACGACGTCTTCGCGGGAGAAGACCGTTCGCACTGCGCGACCATGCTCGTCGGCGAGCTCGCGTGCCGCCGCCGTGACGGATGAGTCGACCTTGCCTCCGAACGCGCCACCGTTGCCGAGCGGCGAGTCGGGCTCCCCTCCGGGAACGCACCACGACGCGTCGGGTTCGAGGTATGCGGGCTCCACCCAACTCGTCGCGAGGCGCACTCCACCGTCGGGCAACGGAGGGAGCGACAGCGGCGGCCGGACCTCCACCGTCGTGCGGCGACCCTGCACCTTGCCGGCGCGAGCGCGCGCGTCGACGAGCGACTCGCCGACGACCCATCGGACGCCCGCGGCCTCGACGAACGGCGCGTCGCTACCGGGAGGGAGCGGGATAGCGACCAATGCGTCGCGGGGCGCGCTGTCGTCGGCGAAGCCACCGTGGCCGAGTGGAACCCCCGACGCGACGACCTGGTGGTTCCCGCCCTCGAGCTCTGCGCGCGTCGCGGCCGCAGTCGCGTCTCGTCTCGGTGACGTCGGTGGGTGCTCGAGCGCTTCATAGATCGTCTGCCACCCGGTGCAGCGACAGAGGTGCGCGGCGAGCGCGCGGTCGAGATCGACCCGCGTCGTCTTGCCCTTCGCGCCCGACGCCACGGCTCGCATGAGGATGCCCGGGGTGCAGAACCCGCACTGCGAGCCACCGGTGGCGACGAACGCGTCGGCCAGTGATTCGCCGACTCCGGGCTCGAGCCCCTCGAGGGTCGTGACCGACCGTCCGGCGATCCGGGCCACCGGCGTGACGCACGCGACCCGCGCATCGCCGTCGACGAGGACGGTGCAGCATCCGCACTGGCCCTGAGGCGCGCATCCGTCCTTCGCCGACGTGAGGCCGAGCCGCTCGCGCAGCACGCTGAGCAGGGTCTCGCCGGCCTCGACGTCGAGCGCGACCGGATCTCCGTTGCACACGAACTCGACCCGATCGGACACCTGCACCTCCGCCAGGCAGGATACGGGGGTGCAGTCACTGTCCCGACGCTCGTTCCTCGCCACGACCGGCACGCTGCTTGCCGCGGCCGCGTGCAGCAGTGGTTCCGGCTCCGACACCGCCGCCCGCGCCGACGACCCGAAGGCCCTGACGGCCGGCAAGGTGTCGATCGAGCCCTACGTGTCGACCGGGCCGCAGCGCCTCGGTTTCTTGGTCTTCCGCAACAACGGCGACTACGCCGCCGGGGCCCCGATGCAGATCGCGCTCAAGGGTCCCGGCGACAGCACGTTCGGCAAGCCCGTCGACGCTGAGCTGCACACCGAGGGCCTCCCGAAGCAGCGCGGCGTCTACGTGATCCAGCCCGAGCTCGCAGGCGCCGGCATCTGGAACTCGAGGCTCACCATCGCGGGCACCACGCT
>JBBQMI010000361.1:0-3202 GCA_038328825.1 Acidimicrobiia bacterium
TGTGTGGGGCGGGAACGACGATCCGACGATCGTGGGCTTCACCACCGACTTCAGCGTGAACCACGGCGAGACCGTGCGGTTCAAGATCTCGACCGGAGCGCCTGCGTACACCATCGACATCTACCGGGTCGGGTGGTACCAGGGGAACGGTGCCCGGAAGGTCGCGTCCGTCGCGCCGAGCGTCGCGCTCCCCCAGCCGCAGCCCTCCTGTCTGAACGACCCGACCACGGGCCTGTTCGACTGCGGGAACTGGGCCGTGTCGGCCTCCTGGACGACGCCGACCACCGCGGTGTCGGGTGTCTACTTCGCGCGGCTCCGCCGCACCGACACGGCCAAGGTGAACCACGTGTACTTCGTCGTGCGCGACGACGAGCACGCGTCGCAGATCCTGTTCCAGACCAACGACACGACCTGGCAGGCCTACAACGACTACGGCGGGAAGAGTCTCTACGCCGGGCCGGCTCACAAGGTCAGCTACAACCGACCGTTCAACAACATCCGATTCCTCGACGACCAGTACCCGATGGTCCGGTTCCTGGAACGCAACGGGTACGACGTGAGCTACTTCGGCGGGCTCGATGCCGATCAACGGGGCGCGGAGATCCGCGAGCACAAGATCTTCATGCCGAACGGCCACGACGAGTACTGGTCGAAGCAACAGCGCGCCAACGTCGAAGCCGCGCGCGACGCCGGTGTGAACCTCGCGTTCTTCTCGGGGAACGAGGTGTTCTGGAAAACGCGGTGGGAGCCGAGCATCGACGCGTCGGCGACCCCGAACCGCACACTCGTCTGCTACAAGGAGACGCAAGCGAACGCGAAGATCGACCCGAGTCCGGAGTGGACAGGCACGTGGCGTGACCCCCGGTTCAGCCCCCCCGCCGACGGCGGGCGGCCCGAGAACGCGCTGACCGGCACGCTCTTCCGTGTGAACGGGCGCCGCACCGACGCGATCCAGGTGCCCGAGGCCGACGGCAAGATGCGCCTGTGGCGCAACACGAGCGTCGCGTCGTTGCCCGCATCGGGAGTCGCCACACTCACGAGTGGCACGCTCGGCTACGAGTGGGACGAATCGCCCGACAACCCGGCGCGGCCACCGGGGTTGTTCAACCTGTCGACCACCACCGTCGACATCACCGACGGCAAGTACCTGCTCGACTACGGATCGAGCTACGGCAACGGGACCGCGACCCACCACCTCACCATGTACCGCGCCCCGAGCGGAGCGCTCGTGTTCGGAGCGGGAACCGTGCAGTGGGCGTGGGGCCTCGACACCGAGAACCTGAGCGGCGGCAGCACGCCCGACCTGCGGATGCAACAGGCAACGGTCAACCTGCTCGCCGACCTGGGCGCGCAGACCACCACGCTGATGCCCGGCCTCGTCGCGGCGACCAAGTCAACCGACACCGCCGCACCTGCCGCGACGATCACCACGCCTTCGGCCGACGCCGCGGTCGTCGTGGGAGCTCCCCTGGTGATCTCGGGGACCGCGAGCGACAGCGGGGGCGGCACGATCGGCGGCGTCGAGGTGTCGACCGACAACGGCGCCACCTGGCACCCCGCCGTCGGTCGGTCGAGCTGGACCTACGCGTGGACTCCTCGCGCGCTCGGAACGACGACGATCCTCGCCCGCGCGGTCGACGACAGCGCCAACGTGCAGCCGGTGCCTGCCACCGTGACGGTGAGCGCAACCGAGGTCGAGCCGGGCTCCGCATCGGTCCTCGAAGGCAACGCCGGAACCACCGCGCTGCAGGTACCGGTCACGCTCTCCAACCCGTCGACCCAGACCGTCACCGTGCAGTGGACGACGTTGTCCACCGCGGGGCCCCCGGTCGGCCAGGCCGACCCCGCCACCGACTACACGGCTGCGAGCGGATCCGTCACCTTCGCGCCCGGAGCGACCGCACAGACGATCACGATCCAAGTGAACGGCGACACCGACGTCGAACCCGACGAGTACGTCATCGTGTCGTTCACGAACGCGACCAACGCGAAGATCGGTGGCTTCCTCGGGCTCAGCTTTCCCGTCATCACCAACGACGACTGAGCCCGAAGGCGACGACCTCGCACTGATTCGCCGGAGGTCCGCGAGCCGACCTATCCGCCGGGAGACGGCAGCTCGCATGCGCCGTCGGCCCGGATCTCCCAGGGCTTGTCGCTGTTGAGGAGCGGGAGCATCACCATCACTTCGCGACCTCCCGGCACCTGGGCCAGAGGTACCCAGCGTGTGCCGAATCGCCGCACGTCGATCCCGAACGGTTTGGCTGCCCAGAACCGATATGCCATGGGACCGGGGTGCTTCGGGAACCCGCCGGCGGGCGTCCCGATCTCGTTCTCCCGGTACGTCGTCGGCGCGACGGTCACTGGCTTCGCGAGCGGCTCGCACGCCAAGTGCTGTCGAGCAGGACCCAGGCGGGATTGGGCGGCCCGGACATCGACGAGATCCTGATCGATGGTCTCGAGGGTGCTCCCATCGAACGGTGAGCCGTAGCGCTGCATCAGGTCCCGGGCCTGACGGGCGGTCCCGTGGGGGTTCTCGATGCCGAAGAACGTGATCGGTGTGTCGTCGGGGATGACGCTCGGGCCCAGGTTCAGTACGAGCATCGTCCCCTTCGCCTTCCGACCCAGCTCCGCATCCTTCGCGGCGAGCGCCTTCAGTCCGACTCGGGCGTCGAGCGCGCGGACCCCCGCGAACACCAGCACGATCGTCGCCGCCACCGCGAGCCAACGCCGGTTCGTCACCGACAGGCGATCGGGCCACCTGATCGGTCGGCGCGGGACAACGGCGAGAAGCGCGAACCCCAGGGAGAGGTACGCGTAGCGGAAGACGCCGGGGTCGGCGAGAGAGCCCCGGCTCTGGACCAGCGCCAGCGCCCACGCGGCCATGGCGGCTGTCCACGCGACGAAGTTCGCACCGGCGACGAGCCCCTGCCGCAGCTGCATCGCCCCCCAGAGGAGGAAGGCGCCCAGCAGGACGGCGGCGAGCGGCCAGAAGCCGAAACCGACCTGGTAGAAGGGCGCGAGGAAGAGATCGCGCACGACGCGGGCGGTCTGCGAGGCGCTCAGCGAATCGGGGGCAGTGGTCTCGGGGCGGACGAGGACCCACCAGAGCCCGTAGAGCACCGATGGCATCAGGACCGCGAGCCAGCGCCGCAGGGGTGGTCGCACGAGGACGTTGTGGACCACACAGGCGCCCGCGACCACG
>JBBQMI010000362.1:0-3196 GCA_038328825.1 Acidimicrobiia bacterium
GGATCTCGGTGCCGCGACCGCCATCGTGCGTCGCCTCCTCGACTCCGTGGCCGTGCCGCCTCGGTGAGCGCGTCCCGCGCTGGATCGCCCGCGGGCCGGTCGGGACTGATCCGACCCTGCGCGGTGCGGTCGCCCGCGGTCGCCATCGTCGTGATGGCCCTGCTGCTGGCGATCCTGGCCCGCACGACGGGTTCGGGCTGGTTGGTGGTGATGGCATCGGCACTCATGCCGCTCCTTGTGATCGGCGCGGTCGCGCCGGTGGTGCCACTGGCCCGTGCGCGGGTCGCCGTGCAGCCGCCGGCCGACGGGATGGTCGGACGCACGGTCGAGGTCGTCGTCACGATCGAGGGCCGGGCGCGCGGGCTGACCATGCGGCTCCGAGATCCCGCGAGCGGATGGGTCCGGGTCGATGGTCCCGCGTCGGGTGCGCTCCCGACCGTACCCTCACGGCGCGGGGTGCTCGCCTCGGTGGTCGTCGATCTGCGCTCCGCGGCACCGTTCGGGCTCGTGGCCTGGCAGCGCAAGGTCGTCGTCGCGTGCCGCCCTGTGCTCGAGGTCGCACCCGTGCCCATCGCCGGCCACGCCCCTCTCAACCGGAGCGACCCGTCGAGCGACGCGGCCGAAGGTGCCGGGAGCCGCCGGGGAGACGGTTCGGTGCGCGGGATCCGGCCGTACGCGGCGGGCGATCCGTACCGACTCGTGCACTGGCCGGCCACGGCGCGGTGGGGCGGTGTGATGGTGCGCGAGCTCGACGACGACGTGCCGCCGCGGCTCGTGCTGGTCGTCGACCTGAGCGGCGACGATGCCGTCGGCGCCGAGGAGGTCGCGTCGCGGGCCGCGGGTCTCGTGGTCGATGCACTCTCGACCGGGCGCCGCGTTGTGCTTGCGACCTTCGAGCCCGGAGGGACGGTCACGGCCGACATCGCGACGTCGACCGATGCGGGCCGCCGCCTCGCCCGAGCGGTCTCCGGGACCCCCGCCACTCCGGCCAGCCGATCCGACGACGTCGTCGTCCGGCTCGCGGCGACATGATGCGGCGGACATGAAGCGGCGCGCCCGGGTGAAGCCCGTTCCCGAGGAGGGCATCGCGATCCGTGCCGTGGTGCTGGTCGCGGTCGTCGCGTCGGCCTGGGCTGCGCTCGACGAGACCGCGACGGGAACCGTGCTGCACGCGGTCGTGCTCGTCGGCCTCCCGCTCGGGTTCGTCTTCTCGTACGTGACCCGTCGTCGAACCGGCTGGCTGCTCAAGACCCTCCTGACGTTCGGGCTGCTCTTCGCGTTCGCCCAGTTCCTCCGCGCGGTCGGTCAGCTCGAGGGTCAGAGCGTGTCCGACGTGCAGACGCCGCTCGCCGAGCTGTTCATCTGGGTGCAGCTCCTCCACGCCTTCGACGTACCGGGCCGGCGCGACCTGATGTTCTCGCTCGCGTCGAGCGCGGTGCTCGCCGCGATCGCCGGGGTGCTCTCCGTGTCGTTGGGACTCGCACCGTTCCTCGTGGTGTGGGCCGTCGCGTCGGTGGCCGGGCTCGCGCTCGCGCACCGCAGCGCGCTCGCCGATCTCCCGCGCCTCGATGCCGGCCTGTCGGGAACCCGTCGGCGCGGCGTGGACCTGGCCTGGATGCGCCCGGTGGCCGCGACGATCGGGGCAGTCGTCTTCCTCGGAGCCGGGCTCTTCATGGTCGTGCCGACCGCGGGCACCGCACGCGCGCTCGCGTTCCCCGCAAGCCTGCCCCGCCTGATCTCGATACCGGAATCGGGCGGGCTGGTGAACCCGTCGCTCGGCACCGCCAGCGGGACCACGGCCGACGGCCCGTCGGGAGGAAGCGGGCGCAAGTCGTTCGGATACTTCGGGTTCGCACCTACGCTCGACACCTCTGTGCGGGGCCGACCCGACACCACGCTCGTCATGCGGGTGCGGGCGTCGAGCCCCGACTTCTGGCGGGGTCAGACGTTCGACCACTTCGACGGCCGGGTGTGGTCGCGCACCGACGACACGCCCCGTCCGGTTCGGTCCCGTTCGCCGTTCTTCTTCCAACGGGTTCCACTCGACGGTCCGCGGCCCGCTGACACGAGCGAGCTCGTGCAGACCTACTACCTCGAGCAGGCGGGACCCAACGTGCTGTTCGCGGCGAACACGCCCGACCAGCTCTACTTCTCCGACCGCACCGTGTACCAGCTGCCTGACGGTTCGCTGCGCGCCGGCGTGCAGCTCGAGCGCGACGCGACCTACACGGTGATCAGCCATCGACCGCACGCCACCGCCGAGACGCTGCGGGCGTCGGCGGCTGCCGCCGCCACCACGCCACCCGACATCACCGCCCGGTACGCCCAGGCCGGCGACGTTCCGCCGCGCGTCCGCGAGCTCGCGGCGCAGATCACCCGCGGGGCGGCGACCCCATACGACGCGGTGCGGGCGTTGGAAGCGTGGATGGGTCGCAACACGCGGTACACGCTCGACGTCCCGAAGCCGCCCCGCGGCGCCGACGCAGTGGAGCAGTTCCTCTTCGTCGACCGCAAAGGCTTCTGTGAGCAGATCGCGTCGAGCCTCGTCGTGATGCTGCGCTCGCTCGGTGTTCCCACTCGGCTCGCGGTCGGGTACCTCCCGGGCGAGCGGAACCCCTTCACCGGGCTCTACGAGGTCCACGCCGACGACGCACACGCCTGGGCCGAGGTCTACTTCCCGGGTGTCGGATGGCAGGGCTTCGATCCGACGGCTCCCGTGCCGTTGGCCGGTGACGCGATGGAAGCCGCCGCCGGCGCCGGTGCGCTCGCCTACCTCTCGGCTCACCTCCCGGCGGTCCCGTCGTGGTTCGCGGAGACAGGCGTCGCGGCATTGTTCCTGCTCGCAGTGGCAACGGTCGGACGTGTCGTCGTACGACGGCGGGCGCGAATCTGCGCCGCCCGGGCGCGGCCGTGGGGCGCGCGTCAACTCGAACGGTTCGAGACGATCGGTGCGGCCCGAGGTCGACCCCGCCGACCCTCGGAGACGGTGCCCGAGTTCGCTGATGCGCTCGCTGACCCGCAGCTCGACCGCTCGGCGTCGATCCTCGAGCGCGAGCTCTACTCGGGCCGCCCCGTCGATCCCGAGGAACGGGCCGAGGTCGAAGCCACCCTCAGCGAACTCCGAGGCTGACGTCGGTCAGCTGCCTCGGGCCATCCACTCGTCGAGGTGGGGGGCTTCGTCGCCGATGCGGGTCGA
>JBBQMI010000363.1:0-3187 GCA_038328825.1 Acidimicrobiia bacterium
CGTCACAGCTACGAGAAGCTCCGTGCCGCCTTCGACGAGTCGTAGGGGTAGCGTCGGTCTCATGAGCGAGCGGCCCGCCGATCCCGAGTACCGCGACGCGCTCCCCGACGATCTCGACGTCACCGCGTACGTCGGCCCGTACACCTTCCCCGACATCCGGCGTCGCCGCATCGCCGCGTGGCTCTACTTCGCGATCGCGGCGCTCGCACTGCTCGGTGGCGTGCTCAGTGGCAACCATGGGCTCCTCGCGTCGGCAGGCCTCGTCGGGCTGATCGGCGTGTACAGCTACGTCGCCGGGTGGCATCTCTCCGTCGACCAGACCGAAGCGCTCGCGGTCGCGTCACGGACGGTCGGGTTCCCGGTCGGTCACGCATCCGCGCAGCTCGCCTGGCGCGGTCTGCTCAGCCGGCCCGCGTGGCGGATGCTCCTCTACAGCGCTGACGACCCGCCGAGCCTGCGCGGCCTCGTCGAGCTCGACGCCGTCGACGGCCACGCGATGGGCGAGTACACCGAACGGAACCCCGAGGACTGGTCGGGTTACGGCCTCGGTGAAGGCGGAGGTCGAGCGACGTAGTCCGTGATGAGGCGGCCCGTCAGGGCTGGCCGATCCCGCGTGGGAGCGCGATCTCGTGCCCGCCGAGCCAGAGCGCGGCCGTCAGGGCGCCGTAGAGCTGCAACTTGTGCGCGTCGCTGAGTCCGGCGAACCGATCGAGAGAGTTCTGAAGCGCGCCCCGGTCGAAGATCTCGAAGAGCCGCCCCGACGGGTCCTCGAGCAGGTATCGACGCATGAGTGCCAGATCGAGTTCAGTCGCGTCGGCCCTCAGATCTCGCGCGGCCGTGCGTTCGGACACGCGCGGCGTCGGCGATCGCCTTGCCATCCTGAGGAGGCGGGCACGGTACGAGCGGGGGGCGCCGAGGCGTGTGAGCCTTCTCGGGAGCGACGGCGCCCTCTCGTCGTGCTGTCGCGTCGGGACGAGGTCGACGTCTGCACCCGCGGCCCATGCGCTGTCGGCGAAACCGATGCGGGCCAGGGTTTCGCCAGAACGCTGCATCAACTGGAAGTGCAACCACTCCGAACGCCGATTCTCCGAACCGATCGCGAACGCGAGCCGGATCGCGGTGATCGAATACAGAGGAAACGCGCGCCTCTGAGAATCGAGCTCCTGCGCGGTACCCAACCAGCGTCGAAGTCGTTGCCGAACGAAGAACGCATCGACGACATCCTGAGCGTCGTCGGTCGCGAGCGAGCCTTCGAACAGCACACGGTGCATCTCTCGTCGGTAGTGGTCCAGTACCGCCGGCTGAAAGATCGCCGCGGTTCCGAACTTCATGTTTTCGGGAAAGTACGCAGCGTCCGCCTTCGACGCCAAGCTCGAGGAGCGCTCGTAGGCCGTCCGCAACGCTTCGCCAAAGGCACCCGAGAACAAGACCTCCGCACCGGATGGGGGGTGCCCGAGCAGTGGCTCCTCGACGTTGTACATCCCCGAAGCCGACCACGTAGAGATGCGGAAGGCGATCTCTTGCGACGAAGCGCTCCCGTAGCCCTGGTCGCGCACCGCCTCGTTGACGCGCTGCCTCCACGCCCGCGCTCGCTCCCGACGGCGGACGGTCGCGGGATCCGAGGCGCCCTCCGACACGACGGTGTGACGAAGTCCGAAAACCGCAGCGATCTCACTGGCGACGATCACGTCGGGAAGATCCGTCTCCCCGTAGGTCAGGAATTCGACGTCGCCCGCCAGACCCTCCTCGAGCAGCAACGCGAGTACGAGCCGGGAGTCCTTCCCGCCGGTAAGTTCCGAGCGCGCGGTCCGCCCCGGTCGAGAGAGCTCCGTTCGTATCGCCGTGACCATCTCGCAGCGGGCTTCCTCGAGCATCTCTCCTGGCGATGTCGTGCACTCGGGCCCGAGACGCCACGGCGAGCGGGACGCAGGTACGAACCGGGCGCCTCCCTCGGGGTCGATGTCGATGAAGCCGCCATCGGGCACCACTTCGACCTGTTCGAAACCCGTCTGGAGCGCATCGGCATGGACGCAGTATGCGAGCCAGCCCGCTCCGACAGCGTCCCGCACCGGTTCAGCGGAGTGTTCGGCCGCGAGCACGGCGGCCGCGAGGGCGGCGCGGGAGGAGATCGCGACGAAGTCTCTGCCGTGACCCCAGTAGACGAGGCCGATGCCGAGCGGATCAGCGGCGACCGAGCTGCGACCGTGTTGCTGCAACGACATCGCGATGAAGATCCCGGCGAGGTCGTCGTTCTCTGCGCTCAGCGGTCTCGCTCGGAGCAAGGCCGCCAGCTGTTCCGCCCACGGTCGCGAAGTCCGCCAACCGTCGAGACGTGGCCAGACCTGACCGGCGAACGCAGTGAGGCCGCCCTCCTCGACGTGCCAGTGGTGCGACGCCGATGGACCTTCCGACGCATCCTGCCAGCCGCCGAACCACAAGGTCCTGGTCCCGTTCGTCCACACCAAGTGGTGCCGGGCGTCGAACGGCACCTCCGGGCAGGCGGGGTCACGCAATCGGTCGAGGACGTGATCGGGAGGCGGACGGCCGGTCCGCGAGGCCACGAGGCAGAAGGTCAACATTCGCGCGGAACGATAGCGGAGTTTGGACCGATATGCCCGAGTTGGCCGGGCCGACCGGGGTCATGGCGATCTTCAGCGCCGACGCCGAGCGGATCGGTGTCGCTCTGGCCCAGGAAATCGCGCGGCGCAGCGCGGGGATCGACCCGCCGGTCCTCTTGCTGTCGGATTGCTGGCGGAGCCCGACTGGTCGGGCTACGGGTTGACCACGACCGAGGGAACGGGCAGCGACGACCGGTAGGCAGTGGTGTAGTTGCTTCCGATCTCGAGCACACGGAACGAGGTCACCGTGATCGTCGGCGGTGTGACCGGCGCCGGCGTCGTCGGGTACAGGCGAACGCGGGTGGCGGTGATGGCCTTGCCGTGCCAATCGAGGGGAAGCTTCACCGCGGTGCGGCCGTGTCCACCCTTGTAGAAGAGCGTGCTTCCGGCGGCCACGGCGTCATTGGCGTACCAACGGGTGTCGCCTGCGACCTGGAGTTCCACGCCCACGGCCTTCGTGCCGACCGGTGTGGTGTCGAGGTCGACGATCGCATATTGGCGCGCGTCGCCCGCGGCCGCAGAGAGCGGGTCGGTGCTGTAGCCCGCCTGCTCGCGCTGCATCTCCTGCG
>JBBQMI010000364.1:0-3184 GCA_038328825.1 Acidimicrobiia bacterium
GCGCCCCGCCGCCGGGCCGTCGTCGACGACCTCGAGCACGAGCCGCCCGTCGACCGCGTAGGTGCGCGCCGCGAGCAGCGTGCACACGTCGACCGGGCGGAGCCAGAGGAAGTCGCGCTGGTCGGTCACCTTCAGCGCGCGAGCATCGGCGAGCAGCCAGCGCAACTCGGTGTCGATCGGGACGTTCCAGGCCTTGATCCTGCGGATCAGGTCGACGTTGCCGAGGAACTGCCACAGTCCGGCGGCGGCTTCGGGCGTCGCCGCCACGAAGTCGCGCACATGGAGGACCCTCTCCGACTCTCCCGCCGACCAGTCGCCGGAGATGCCGTACAGCGCGAAGCCCTCGGGACCGCTCTCGCCGTCGAACACGACGTCGAAGCGCGGGGCGCGCTCGCGCGGGTCCCACCACTCCCCCTCCCACCATGCGTCGGGGCGGGAGACCACACCGGCGCGCGTCCGGCGCACCTGTTCGAACACCACGGGCGCCAGCTCGAGTGCTTCGTCGGGGGTGACGAAGCGAACCGTTGCCGGTGCCGGTGTGCGCCACGCGACCCGGCGACGTTCGATCTCGACGCCGAGCGCCTGGGTGGCGATCCCGTACCCGAAGCGGCCGTAGATGCCGGCCTCCGACGCGGTGAGGATGAGCGTCGACTCCTCGTGCTCGCACGCGTCGCGGAGCAGACGGTCCATCATCGACCGCAGGATGCCGCGACGTCGATGCGTCGGGAGCACCGTGACCCAACTCACGCCGGCGGCCGGGAGGAGCGCGCCGCCCGGCGCCGTGACCTCGAGCGAGTAGTTGCGCCCGATCCCGACGATCTCGTTCCCGTCGAACGCACCGATCGCGCGGTCGAGGTCGAGGTTCGACCATCCGTCGTCGGGCTCGCGCTCGAACTTCACGCCGAACCCGCGCGCGTCGGTCTGCTGGAACACCGGGAGGAGGTCCGACGTGATGGCGCGGAGGTCGGGTTCCGTCACTCCAGCCTCCCCGGCCCCGGTCGCACCGGATCCGAGCTCTTCGTCGTCGGCGGTGGTCGCGGCGCGTCGGGAGGAGTGGACCCCCCGGGAGCTCCCGGCGACGCGGCCGGGCTCCCCCGGCGCATCGCCCGCATCCTCGACACCACCGACGGTTTCGGCGGGGTACCGGGTGGACGGTCGCGCGCGGCCCGCAGTCCGATCACGTACGACACACCCCCGAATCCGAGCACGAGGGCGAGTACGAAGAACCCGACCCGCGCGTCCATCACGTCGAAGAGCGCGACCGGCACGAGCGCGCCGAGCACCCAGACGAGCTGGAAGCGCGTCTCGAAGCGGGCGAACGCGCGTCCTCGGAGGTCGTCGGGCCCGTCACGCTGCAGCAGGCTGTCGAACGCGACCTTCCCCGCCGCTGCGCCCATCGCCACCGACACGGCCGCGAACAGGAATCCCCATCGACCCCCGGCGCGCGCGGCCCACAGCGCCACCAACGCGGGCACGAGTAGCGACCCGACCAGGATCCACTCCTCCTTGACCCGCCGCCGCAGGATGGGTGCGAAGACGTTGCCCGCGAACCCGCCGACCGCGCTCACTGCGAGCACCGCACCGAAGAACCACGTCGGTTGCTTGCCCGCCTTCAGACCGAACGCCACGAGGAAGGTGAGGAACCCGACTCCCGCTCGCAGGAGCGCCATCGCCGTCCCGGCGAGCAGGATGCTCGGTGCGTGCAGCTCGGCGCGCTCCTCCGCCGTCTCGGGTGTCGCGCCGCGGTCACCGCGCGGGATGCGCAGTGCGAGCACGCCGGCGACTGCGAACGCGAGCGCCGCGGTGATGAGAACGAGGTCGGCTCCGGTGAGCTTGAGGATCAGCGCGGCCGGAACCCCGCCGACCACGCCGGCAGCGATGCTGATGAGCGCGAGACGCGAGTTGGCGGTGACGAGCGCGGCTTCGTCGGGGACCATCGCCGGGACGAGCGCGCTCTTCGCCACCTGATGGCCCTTGGCGAGCACGAGCACACCAAAGGCCAGCGGGAAGAGCAGGAGCCCGTCGACGTTGCCGGCCATGACCACACAGAGGACGGCGCGGCCGAAGCACCCCGCGCTCATGAGCGTCCGGCGGCCACCGCGGCTGCGGTCGAGCAGCGGGCCGATCACCGGGGCGACCAACGCGAACGGCGCAACGGTGAGCAGGAGGTACAGCAGCACCTTCGGTCGGGCGGCGCCCGGCGAGATGTTGAAGAACAGGGTCCCGGCGAGCGCGACGGTGACGCACGCGTCGCCGATCATGCTCACGGCGTGCGCCGCGGCGAGGCGGCCGAACGGCGACAGCCCCATGGTGCGCGGATCGTGCATCGGGTTGCCCATCTCCCTCGCGACGATAGTTGCGGGCGCACCCGCCAGGACCTCGGCGCGGGAGCCCTGCACAACGGGCCGGTTCGAACCCTCCCGACGTCAGCATCGGCCCGACTTCACCCACGGTCCACGCCGTGTTCACCGGGCAGAAGTCGCCGGTCCACGCCCCGCCGGTACGGTCTTGCTCGTTGCGCAGCCCCCTGCGCACAGGGCCGTCACAGACCGGCCCGGCCCCTCCGGCCGACTCCCATCCTGCCGGAGGTTCGGCCCGCTCCACGACCCGTCCTCCCCCGGGACGGGTCGTGGTCGCGTCCGCGTCGACCGCGACGCAGGCACCATGCCGACACCGACCGCCCGAGACGGCGCGGCGAAGGGACCGGTACGATGGCGTCCATGGTCGGCCCCGAAGATCCGGGCGAGGGCAGCGAGCCCAGCCCGGCGCGATTCCTCAACCGAGAGCTCTCGTGGCTCGAGTTCAACGCGCGGGTGCTCGCGCTCGCGGAGGACGGTACCCAGCCGCTGCTGGAGCGGGCGAAGTTCCTCGCGATCTTCAGCCAGAACCTCGACGAGTTCTTCCAGGTGCGCGTCAGCGGTCTGCAGGAGCAGGTCCGGGCCGGCATCCGGACGCGCACCCCCGACGAGATGGATCCGCTCGACCAGCTCCGGGCGATCGGCGCCCGTGTCGAGGAGCTCGTCAACCGCCAAGCGGCCGTGTTCGCCAAGGAGGTGGCCCCCGCGCTCGAGGAGGTCGGGATCCGCTTCTGCGACTGGCACGAGCTCGACGACGACGACCGCGAGTACCTCGTGACCGTGTTCGAGGAGCGCGTCTTTCCGGTGCTCACCCCCCTCGCGGTCGA
>JBBQMI010000365.1:0-3178 GCA_038328825.1 Acidimicrobiia bacterium
TACTTCATGAAGTCGCCGCCCGTGCAGTACCACGACGACGAAGCCCACCAGATGATCGAGCAGTTCGCCGTCGGGAAGTAACCGCGTCCGCGACGTCGCGGAGACCTACGCTCCCGATCAGGCGGAGTGAGCGGAGGCACGGCAACCGGTCGGGCACCCGCGAGCGAATGGAGCGATCCAAGACGTGAACACTGACGCGTGGGACCGGGTCGCGCGACGCGAGCGCTCGGGCGCCGGGCCGTCGACCGACACGATCCACTACGGCACCGGGCTCGCGTCGGAGGCCGAGTTCCGCCTGCTCGGCGACGTGCGCGGCAAGCGCGTGCTCGATCTCGGGTGCGGAACCGGCCAGGCCGCGATCGCGCTCGCGCGTCAGGGCGCGACGGTCATCGCGCTCGATGCCTCCGCCGACCAGATCGAGGTCGCACGAGAACGCGCCGCGCGCGCCGAGGTGCGCATCGAGTGGCACCGTGGTGATCTCGCCGACCTCGCGTTCCTCCGGGCCGACTCGGTCGACATCGCCTTCAGCGCGTACGCGGTGGGAGAGATCGACGACCTCTCCCGCCTCTTCCGCCAGGTGCACCGCGTGCTGCGCCACCACGGTCCGTTCGTCTTCTCCCACGAGCATCCCCTCGCGCTGGCCACCGCCGTCGACGCGCCCGCGCCGGGAACCGTTCCGCCGCCCGCGTCGACCGGCGTCGAACCCGTCATCGTGCGCCGCAGCGTCTTCGATCCATCACCGATCGGGGTGGAGCGCAACGGGGAGGAGATCACGCTCTATCCGCGGACCATCGCCGACGAGCTCACCACCCTCCATCGGGCCGGGTTCCGGATCGACGTGCTGCTCGAACCCGCGTCGGCGGGCGACGACTGCGCCCTCCTGCCGACGAGCGTCATCTGGCGGGCCTGCAAGGAAGGCGCGTGACGTGCCCCGCCGTGGCGAGACCGGCACGCACCGCTACCACGTCGTGTGCACCTGGGCCGGTTCGACCGGGTTGGGTTACGACGCCTACGACCGCACGCACGCCGTCACCGCGTCGCCCGCGGTCGAGAGCCTGACCCTCGCGTCCGATCCGGCGTTCCTCGGCGACCCGGACCTCCTCAACCCCGAGCAGCTCCTGCTCGCGGCAGCGACGTCGTGTCAGCTTCTCGCGTTCCTCGCGGTGGTCGCGCGCGCCCGCGTCGACGTGCTCGCGTACCGCGACGACGCCGAGGCCGTGATGCCGCCCGAGTCCGAGCCGATGCGCATCACCGAGATCCGGCTCCGGCCGCGCATCACGGTCGCGGCCGGCACCGACGAGGCTCGGATCCACACGCTCGTCGAGGTCGCGCACCGCGAGTGCTTCATCGCCAACACCCTCGCCTGTGAGATGGACGTGCGCGCCACGGTCGTCAGCGCCTGAGGACCGGTCGACCGTCCTCGAGGACGAGCCGATCCACCGAGAGTCGACGCGCCGCGCCCGGCTGGTCGTAACCCACCGCCCCGGGAGCCCACGCGGCGGAGACGAAGAACGTGGGCCCGTGCCCGATCCGGAAGGCTGAGCCGCCGCCGGGACCGGCGACCCGGTCGTCGGAACGGAGCCATGCGTCGGCGTTCGGCCTCTCGCACGGACCTGCGACCGTGTCGCAGATCGCATACCCCGTCGCGTAGGCGTCACTGTCCCAGCGGTTCGCCGAAGAGAAGAGGAGGAGAAGAGGAGGAACCGATCGCCGTCGGCGATCATCGACGGTCCTTCGACGAGGCCGCCCTCCCAGGGTCGGTCGGCCGAGACACGGCCGGGAGGTCATGGCGCTCCTCGGGCTCGCGCCCGGTCGACCGACCTGCCCGCGCGACCGCAAACGGCACGTTGCGGCCGCGGCTGTTGGTCGCGTACGCGTAGAACCGCACACCCACCTGCAGCACGAACGGATCCGCGAAGTCGCCGGAGAACACCGGGCCGGTGCCACCGGCGCGGACAGCGAACGCGCTGGTCGTCGGGAGTCCCGTCGTCTCCGAACCGACGACGAGCAGCGCAGTGAACAGACCGATGATGAACCGATTCGCCATGCACCGACACCGCCGGTCGGTCGTGATGACGCGGTGAGTCGTGATCAGGAGGCGGCGATGCCCTCGGCGCTCGCCCAGGCGCGCAGCCGCGACTCGGCCTCGTCGGGCGTCATCGGGCCCTCGTCGAGCCGGAGCTCGAGCAGGAAGTCGAGCGCGCGTCCCACGTCGCGACCGGGCGCGAGCCCGAGGAGCGCCATGACCTCCCGGCCGTCGAGCGGCGGACGGATCGCGTCGAGCTCCTCCTGCTCGCCGAGGATCCGGATCCGATCCTCGAGCTCGTCCATCCGGCGACCGAGCGCGGCCGCCTTCTTCTTGTTGCGCGTGGTGCAGTCGCACCGCACGAGGTGGTTCAGCTCCTCGAGGAGCGGGCCGGCGTCGCGTGCGTACCGACGCACCGCGCGATCCGTCCACCCCATTGCGTAGGTGTGGATGCGCAGGTGGAGCTCGACGAGTCGGACGACGGCGTCGGTGAGGTCCTGGGGGTACCGCAGCGCGGTCATGCGCTCGCGCGCCATGCGCGCCCCGACCACCTCGTGGTGATGGAAGCTCACGCCCGACGGGCCGATCGAGCGCGTCTTCGGCTTGCCGACGTCGTGCAGCAACGCGGCGAGGCGCACCCGGAGCTCGGGTCGGGTGTTGGCCACGACCGCGATCGTGTGCGCGAGCACGTCTTTGTGCTGGTGGATCGGATCCTGCTCCAGCTGCATCGCGTTCAGCTCGGGGAGGAACTCGTCGGACAGCCCGGTGCGCGCGAGGAACCACAGCCCGGCCGACGGGTCGTCGACCACGAGCAGCTTCGAGAGCTCGTCGCGGACACGTTCGGCGCTCACGATCTCGAGGCGGTGCGCGTGCTCCTCGACCGACGCGACCAGCTCGGGAACGGGAACGAAGCCGAACCCGGCGATGAACCGCGCCGCCCGCAGCATGCGCAGCGGATCGTCGAGGAACGAGATCTCCGGCGACAGGGGGGTGCGCAGACGGTGCGCGGCGAGGTCGACGATCCCGCCGTGCGGGTCGACGAGCTCGGGATCGGGGAGGCGCAGTGCCATCGCGTTCACGGTGAAGTCGCGGCGGGCGAGATCGGTCTCGATGTCGTCGCCGAACGTCACCTCGGGCTTGCGGCTCTCGGGT
>JBBQMI010000366.1:0-3157 GCA_038328825.1 Acidimicrobiia bacterium
GATGCTCGAGCAGTTCGACCGTGTGCTCGAGCAGATCCGCACGACCGGCCGTACCGGTGAGATGCGCTACTCCGAGGAGCACATCCTCCCCAAGAGCGCGTCGGAGTACTACCGGCAGAACTGCTGGATGGGCATCAGCCAGCCCGGCCGGGGCGAGGCCGCGGTGGTCGACGAGATCGGGATCGACCGGTTCATGTGGGGGAGCGACTACCCGCACGACGAGGGCACCGGCCCGTTCACGCGTGAGCACCTGCGCCAGCTCTTCCACGACACCGACCCCGACCGCTTGCAGCAGATGCTCGCCGGGAACGCGGCCGAGCTGTACGACTTCGATCTCGACGCGCTCGCACCGTACGCGGAGAAGGTCGGCCCGACGGTCGCCGAGATCGGCGTTCCCCTCGATCACCTCCCCGACAACCCGAACGAAGCGTTGCTCCGGGCCGCGAGCTGACCGGGCCGGAAGGCGGGAGAAGTAGCGGAGCCGGCGGAGGCGCAAGCGGGGATGTCGGGACGGGTGGGCGGTCGAGCCGACGCAGCGGATTCGACCCGAAGAGCCGTGCTCGTCGTGTTCGTGGGGACGCAGCTGGGGATGATCCTCAGCACTCTCGACGGCACGATCGTCGCAACGGCGCTGCCGACGATCGCCCGCGACCTCGGCCACGAGTCGCAGCGCAGCTGGGTCATCACCGCGTACCTGCTCGGGATGGTCGCGACCATGCCGCTCTACGGCAAGCTCGGTGACCTCTACGGGCGCAAGCGGATGTACCTCGTCGCGATGACGATCTTCACGACCGGATCCGTGCTCTGCGGCACCGCGGGGTCGTTGGGTCAGCTCATCGCCTTCCGTGCGCTCCAGGGTGTGGGCGCCGGCGGCATCGGCCCGCTCGCGATGGCCATCGTGGCCGACATCGTCCCGGCCCGTCAGCTCGGCCGTTGGCTCGGCTACCAGGGCGCGCTGTTCGCCGTTGCGAGTCTCATCGGGCCGTTCACGGGTGGGTTCTTCGTCGACCACCTGAGCTGGCGTTGGGCCTTCTACGTGAACCTTCCGCTCGCTGCGGCAGCCATGTTCATCGTCGCCACCCGTCTCCGCGTGCCGTACGAGAAGGTCGTGCACGCGATCGACTACGCGGGGTCGGCCTTGCTCACCGCCGCGCTCGCGGCGATCGTCGTGCTCGCCGCGATCGGTGGGCGGAGCGTGTCGTGGTCGTCACTCGCGGTGATCGGGCTCGGGATCGCCATCGTCCTGCTGCTGCTCGCGTTCGTGCTGCGCGAACGACGCGCGCCCGAGCCCGTGCTCCCTCTGCGCATCCTCTCGACCCGCGTGGTGCGCGTCGCCGGGCTGATCAACCTCACGAGCGGCGCGCTGTTCGCCGCCGGCATCTACTTCATCCCCGTGTTCCTGCAGCAGGTTGCCGACGTCAGCGCGACGACGTCGGGGCTCCTGCTCGCGCCGTTCATGTTCACGACCGCGTGCGCGACGCTCGTCGCGGGGCGCCGGGTGGAGCGCACCGGTCTCTACCGCGTCTGGCCGATCGTAGGGTCGGTGATCGCCACGGTCGGCGTCGCACTCCTGTCGCAGTTGGGTCTGGCCACTCCCGCGTGGGTGGCTGCGGCGTTCGGGGCGGTGCTCGGTACCGGAATCGGATTCATCATGCAGACGTCGCTGCTCGCGTTGCAGAACAGCGTGGAGTACCGCGACCTCGGCGTCGCGACCTCGACCGCGCTCCTGGGCCGCACACTCGGCGCGACCCTCGGCACCGCGCTCTGCAGCGCCGTCCTCCAGAGTGGGCTCCCCGCACTCGGCGTCGCCGGTCCCGCGGGATACGCCGACGCGATCCCGAGCGTCTACCTCGCCACCGTTCCGATCGCGTTGGCCACGATCGTGCTCGCGCTCCGGCTGCCCGAGCTCCGGCTGCGCGATCATTCCCGTTTCGACGCCGACACACCCGAGGCCATCGCGCTGCAGGCCGCGGCGGAGACAGGACTCCCATGACGCCCACGACGCCCATCGGACCCGAGCCGCTCGATGCCCGCTCGGTGCTCCTCACCGACCGCGTCGCGGTGGTCACCGGCGCCGCGGCCGGGTTGGGGCGGGCGACCGCATCGCTGTTCGCCGGCTTCGGGGCCACGCTCGCGATCTGCGACCGGGAGCCTGTCGGCCTCGCGGAGGTGGCCGACGAGATCACCGCCGCCGGGCGCCCGGTGCTCGCCCGCGCGCTCGACGGGCGCGATGCCGAAGCGGTCGCTTCGTTCGTCGCCGACGTGGCCGCGGCGCACGGTCGCGTCGATGTGCTCGTGAACAACGCCGGGGGCACGTTCTTCGCCCCGTTCCTCGACGTGAGCGGTGGAGGCGAGGCCGCGCTCCTCGCCGAGAACTTCACCCAGGTGACCCGTCTCGTCCGCGCCGTCGTGCCGCTCGTGCCCGACGCGGGTGGAGCCATTGTGAACGTCACGTCGATCGAGGCGCACCAGGCGGCGCCGGGCTTCGCGGTCTACGGCGCGATGAAGGCCGCGCTCGCTCAGCTCACGCGCAGCCTCGCGCTCGAGCTCGCACCTCGCCGGATCCGTGTGAACGCGATCGCACCCGATGCCATCCCGACGAGTGGTGACGATGGACTGCAGGGCTCGATGGCGACGATGGGATCGGCGTACGCACCGACCGTGCTGCCACCTCTCGGGTACTTCGGCTCGCCCGACGACGCGGCCGCGGCCGCACTGTTCCTCGCGAGCGACCTGTCGCGCTTCGTCACCGGGACGACGATCCACGTCGACGGCGGCAACTGGGCCGCGGGTGGCTGGCGCCGGGTGGCGGACTCGTGAGCGAAGCGAGCCCATCCCAACCGACCTTCCGCCACCTCGACGATGCAGAGGTGCCGTGGCAACAAGTGAAGCGGATCCGCAACGCCGACGGTTCGGAGTCGTCGGTGTGGGAGAAGTGGCTGGCGTTCTCGCCGGATCCCCAGTACCTGTCGCTCTACGCGATGTACGACCCCGGGATGATGGTGCGTCGCCACGGTCACTTCAGTCCGCACGTCGTGTTCGTGATCGCGGGTGCGATCACGTGTGGTGACCGCAGATGCCCCGCGGGGACGCACATCGAGCTCCCGGTCGGCGCCGCGTTCGGACCGTTCCGTGCCGGGCCCGAAGGCGCCACGCT
>JBBQMI010000367.1:0-3128 GCA_038328825.1 Acidimicrobiia bacterium
GGGGCGGCGACCGACCCCGGGGGGGCAATCTACTACGGTTCCCGCTTCCCCGCCGCCCCCCTGGCTGCGAGGGCCACGACGGGTGCATCGTCACGGATCGGGCTCGTCGATCAACCGCTCGTGACTCTGCTCGAAGAGGCCCTCGAACGGATCGGCGACGAGCCGTCGGGCGTGCGGGCCCAGCTCCTCGGCGACCTCGCGACCGAGCTCCAGTGGGGGCCCGAGGTCGAACGTCGCATGCGCCTGGCCGGAGAAGCGCTCGCCATGGCTCGGGAGACCCGAGACGCCGACGCACTGAACCGGGCGTTCCGGCGGTCGTGGAGCCTCATCGACGGCTCACAGCCGATCCTGCCGATCATGGCCGCGCTCAACGACGAGGCGGAGGCCGTTGCTCGCGAGACCGGCGACCCGGTCGCGCGATTCCACACCACGGTGGTGCGGGCGTGGCAGCAGGCGGCGATGGGCGAGCGCGACGAGTTCGACCGCTGTGTCGAAGAGTCGGTGGCCATCGCGGAGTCGTTGCGCCAACCGTTGCTGCGGTACACGGCGATGGTCCTCGAGACCGCCCACGCGACCTACGCCGGTGATCTCGAAGAGGCCGAACGGCTCACGTTCGAGACGTTCGCGTACGGCGAATCGGCGGCGGTCTCGGAGGAGAACCGTCGCGGGTCGTTGGGCGGCGCCCTCTACGCGATCCGGTTCGCACAGGGGCGCATCGGCGAGCTCGTCCCGGCGATCGAGGAGCTCGTGCGCGACCAGCCCGGCGCACCGGTCTGGCGGGTCGCGCTCGCGGGCGCGCTCGTCGAGTCCAAACGCCTCGACGACGCGCGGCCGCACTTCCACTGGCTCGCCGACGACCGGTGCGCGAACGTCCCGCCCGATGTCGAGTTCCCGGTCACGGTGTGCGGATTGGCACGTGAAGCGTTCCTGCTCCGACCCGAGCCGTCGATCGTGGAGGACCTCTACGCGAAGCTCCTACCCTTCGCGGGGACGATGAACTGGAGCGGAAGCTCGATCACCGACCCGAACGACCTCGGCTTGGCGATGGCGGCGGCCACGCTCGGACGCGACGACGCGGCCGACGGGCACTTCACCGACCTCGTCGCCTTGTGCGAGCGGGCCCGCAACCCGACCTACCTCGCCCGCTCCCACTTCGACTGGGCCCGGGCGCTCGAGCGTCGTGGCGACACGGTCAGGGCGCGCGAGCAGGCCGAGATCGCGCT
Organism: Acidimicrobiia bacterium; assembly: GCA_038328825.1. Lineage (GTDB taxonomy): Bacteria > Actinomycetota > Acidimicrobiia > IMCC26256 > JANYLB01 > JANYLB01. The sequence goes on from JBBQMI010000367.1 coordinate 1,224, forward strand.
CGATCTGGCTGAGCCGTACGACCTCACCGGCCCGAGCGGCGTCACGTCGCTCGCCCGGGCTCTGCTCGGGGTGCCTTGAAGTCGGGCAGACTGTCCCCCGCATCTCGATCATGGGGGTTTGCCGGTGTCGTGGGATTTCTCTACCGAGCCTGAGTTCCAGGCGAAGCTCGACTGGGTCGAACAGTTCTGTCGGGAGGAGGTCGAGCCGCTCGAGTTCGTGTTCCCCTACGCCGTGCGGGCGCGCGACCCCAAGATCAAGGGGTTGGTGAAGAACCTCCAGGACCAGGTGAAGGCCCAGGGCCTCTGGGCGATCTTCCTCGACGAGGACCTCGGCGGTCCCGGGTACGGGCAGTTGAAGCTCGGCCTGCTCAACGAGATCCTCGGTCGCTACCCGTCGGCGCCGCAGATGTTCGGTGCGGCCGCGCCCGACACCGGCAACATGGAGATGCTGGCCGCCTACGGCACCGACGAGCAGAAGCAACGGTGGCTCGTGCCGATGATGAACCAGGAGATCTGGTCGGCGTATTCGATGACCGAGCCCCAGGGTGGCTCCGACCCGAACCTGTTCCGGACCCACGCGATGCGCTACGGCGACGAGTGGTAGATCAACGGCGAGAAGGGGTTCACGAGCGCCGGGCGCGTCGCCGACATCCTGTTCGTGATGTGCACGAACGGCATGTTCGTGGTGCCCCGCGAGACACCGGGCGTCGAGATCCAGCCGGAGCCCCGCAACCACAACCACATCATCTACCGCGACGTCCGGATCCCGGCGGACCACCTCCTCGGGCCCGAAGACGGTGCGAAGGTGCTCGCGCAACGCCGCCTCGGCGGCGGGCGCATCCACCACGCGATGCGCACCATCGCGCAGTGCAAGCTCGCGTTCGACATGATGTGCGAGCGCGCGCTCAGCCGCGAGTCGCACGGCAAGATCATCGCCGACCACCAGATGGTGCAGGAGAAGATCGCCGACTCGTACGCGCAGATCCGCATGCTGCGCCTGTTCGTGCTCGAGACCGCGTGGAAGATCGACAACACGAGCACGCAAGAGACCCGCACCGACATTGCGGCCGTGAAGTACACGATGGCCAAGGTGCTGCGCGAGGTGTCGTTCAACGCGCTGCACATCCTCGGCTCGCTCGGCACGACCAACCTCACGCCGTTGCAGGCCATGTACGCCGGAGCGCCCACCATGGGCATCGCCGACGGTGTCGACGAGGTCCACAAGGCCACGGTCGCCCGCAACGTGCTGAAGCAGTACCGCCCGCACGAGGGCTACTGGCCCACCGAGTACTTCCCGGCCAAGCGCGAGGAGGCCCGGAAGAAGTTCGAGCCCCTCTTCGACGCCGACCCCGACCTGCGAGCCCTCGCCGACGGGTACGCCAAGTACATCGCCAGTCGCGGCTGACCCGCACGCGCGCGGGTTCGGGTGCGCGCTACTTGATCAGCGGATCTCGGGGGAGACCCAAGATGCGTTCGCCGATCTGGTTGCGCTTGATCTCCGACGTCCCGCCCGCGATCGACAGGGCGCGGTGCATGAGCACCAGCGAGTTGCTGAGCCCGGCGGCGCCGTCCATGAACGCGGCGTCGGGTCCGTTCAGCTCGGTGAGGATCGCGGCCGCTTCGTGGCCGAGCTCGGAGAGCACGAGCTTGGTGATCGCACCCTCGGGTCCGGGCGCACTCCCCGCGATGGCGCGGTTGGCGCTACGCAGGTTCAGCAGACCCATGGCCTCGTGCTGCGCGATGTACCGACCAATGCGGCCCGCACCACCAGGGAGCCGGGCCGGCGCGGCATCGAACGGTGCGATCAGCCCTTCGCCGGGGAAGGACATGCCGCCGTCACCGCCGCCGATCGACACCGACTCGTTGCCCAGGGTGGCCCGCGCCACCGTCCAACCGCGGTCGACC
>JBBQMI010000368.1:0-3104 GCA_038328825.1 Acidimicrobiia bacterium
GGTCGCGGCGCCGAACGTGAGCGCGAGCCGACCCCGGAGCGTGCGGGGGATCATGCCGCCGGTACGCCGCTCCGAAGTCGGTATCCCACCCCGCGCACCGTCTCGAGTGACGCACGTTCGAACGGACGGTCGATCTTGTCACGGAGGTACCGCACGTACACGTCGACGACGTTCGACGTCCCGTCATACGCGAAGTCCCACACGCGCTCGAGGATGAACGTCCGGGTGAGCGCTTCGTCGGCGTGGCGCATGAACAGGTGCAGGAGCGCGAACTCCTTCGCGCTGAGCTCGACCTGCGCGCCCGCCCGGCTCACGGTGTGCGCGGCAGGATCGAGCTCGAGGTCGTCGACGACGACGACGGTCGGGCGCTCCGCTGCGCTGCGTCGGGTGAGCGCGCGGAGTCGCGCGTAGAGCTCGGCGAACGTGAACGGCTTCAAGAGGTAGTCGTCGGCTCCGGCGTCGAGGCCCTCCACGCGGTCGTCGACGCCGTCGCGCGCGGTCAGCAGCAGCACCGGTGCCCAGCGGCCGTCGGCGCGGAGTCGTCGGCAGACTTCGAAGCCATCGGGCGCGGGGATCATCACGTCGAGCACGATCGCGTCGTATTCGTACTCACTCGCGAGCCACAGCGCGTCGACGCCGGTCCCGACCGCGTCCACCGCGTACCCCTCCCGCTGCAGGGCGCGCTCGAGCAGATCCGCCATCTTGGCTTCGTCTTCGACCACCAGGACCCGCACAGCGTCCGATGCTATTTCGGTCCGAGGTCCGGAGCGGGACGCGTGCTCAGACACGCCTGCATGGCACCACGGGATGGGTGAGAGGACGGTGAGCCGAGGCCTCGCGGGCCCCGGATCCGGGAGCGGCCCGCTCAGCGCTGGTGCAGCGAGCAGGAGTAGGTGGTCCGGCCGCCCACGGTGCGGCGCAGCATCGGCGCGCCGTCGCGCGGGCACATCCCACCCGGGATCCGTGCCGGCATGTGATCACCGGTGTGGGAACCGCCCCGACGTCCGAGCGTGCGCACGGTGGTGCGGATGGCGCGGTGGAGCACCTTCCGTTCGTCGGGACCGAGGGTGTCGGCGGCGCGAGCCGGATCGATCCCGGCCCGCCAGAGCACCTCGTCGGTGAGGAGGTTGCCGAGACCGGCGATGCGCGCCTGGTTCATCAGCACCGCTTTGATCGGGGCGCGACTGTGGACGACGACATCGTCGAGTCGGGCCCGCGTCAGCGTCAGCGCGTCGGGGCCGAGACGACTCTCGTCGGGGTCGAGCTCGACCGCACCGAGGCGCCGTGGATCGCGCAGCGACATCGAGCCGCCGTCGGTGAAGCGGACTCCGAAACGGTGCCAGGCGGGGTTCTCCTGGTTACTCGCGTAGAGCAACGGGTCGCCGGCAGCTTCACCGTCGACGATCACGCGGCCGCTCATCCCGAGATGCAGGCCGAGCGTCGGACCGTCGTCGCTCGTGTCGATCAGCAGCAGCTTGCCCCGGCGCCGCGCGTCGACCAGTGACCGCCCGGTGAGTGCCGTCTTCACCGCTCGCGACGTGAGTCCCCGCTTGAGGAACCAGGCATCGGGCGCGACGACGGCACGGATCGGTCGGGCCAGCGCCCGTTCCTCGATGAGCGCCCGGGCAGTTTCGACCTCGAGGATCTCGGGCACGGTGGGTCCATCACCTCGGGGAACGACGCTCCGGAACGTCCCGGAAGACGGTCGGGCGGGCGCCGGGCGGGCGGTCGCGCTGGGCCGATCGACCCAGAGCACAGTCTCGACGAGCTGTTTACCATGCAGAGTTCGTCGTCATGGATGGGAAGAAGACGCGTGCGCCTGAACACCCAGCCGACCCGCCCGACCTGCCGGCACAGGATGCTTGCCGGTTCGGTCGCCATTGCCCTCCTGGCCGGCAGCCTCATCGCCGGTCCGATCGTCGCGGGCACTTCCGTTGCGGGCGCGACTCCCGACGACACCACCACCGAGGCGTCCAACACCTCCGCACCGCACATCAGCGACTCGCTCGAGACCGCTGCGGCCGAGGTCGTCGCGCTCGAGACGACGACGTTGCGGCTCCAACGCGAGAACGCCGCGCTGCTCGCGACGCGTGACGCGAATCGCGCCGAGACGGTCGCGACCAAGACGGAATTGGCCACCACGAAGGGCAACCGGCGCAACCGCGCCGTACGCGCCTACATGAAGTCGTTCAGCGGCGAGAGCATCGACGACCTCCTCCGACCCTCGGTCAGCAGCGAGCGGTTGGAAGTGTTCACCGACGCGGCCGACCGCGCCGACCAGAACGGCATCAAGTCCATGCAGGCACGCCTCGCGGAGCTCGCCGACCAACTGCAGGCCACGGAAGCCGCGCTGGCGGCGAACGGTGCCCAACAGCTCGAGAGCAAGGATCGCCTCGACACCGTGAAGACCAAGATCGCCGAGTCGACGACCTCGCTCGTCGGTGCGGTCACACCGGCCGAGCCGGGGCCCGGGCCGATCGCCAAGGCGGCGCGTGCGGCTGAGGATGCACTCGTCGCGTCCGACTTCGCCCGTGCGCGCGCCGCGGCTGCGCTCACGGCCGTCGCGGCGGCGCCCGGCGATGCGGATGCGGTCACGGTCGCCTACGCGGCCGCAGTCCGGCAACAGGAGCCGAAGGCCGAGCACGACGCGAAGCAACGACACCTCGCCGAGGTCGTCGGTGAAGCCACTGGCGCCGACGAATCCGCGTTCGAGGGGATCTGGGCGACCACCCCGGCACCCGCGCTGCGGGCGATGTACTTCGCGCTCTCGCAGGTCGGCAAGGACTACGTCTACGCGACGAGCGGCCCGACCACGTACGACTGCTCCGGCCTCACCCGACGTGCCTGGGCCGAGAACCAGATCGGCCTCCCGCACTTCTCGGGCGCACAACTCCACACGGGAACACCGGTTGCCGCCGACGCGCTCCGCCCGGGTGACCTGCTCGCCTATGGGCCCGACGGGAGCGAGCACGTCGTGCTCTTCATCGGAGCCGGCTGGGACGTCGAGGCCAAGGGCACCGAGTGGGGCGTCGTCGTCGAACGTGCCGACACCAGCAGCGCGCGCTACGCCGGCGCGTCGCGCCCTCTCGCGTAGTCGCCGCGAA
>JBBQMI010000369.1:0-3099 GCA_038328825.1 Acidimicrobiia bacterium
GGATCCGCGCGGTGTTGGCGGGGGAAGCGATCCTCGACACCACCCGTGCGCTGTACGTCTGGGAGTGGCCGAACTACCCGCAGTACTACATCCCGATCGCTGACGTGAATGCGGACCACCTCGTCGACGAGCATCACGAGCAGAAGTTGAAGCGCGGATCGGCACAGCGCTACGGGCTCCTCGTCGGGGACGTCTCACGTCCCGAGGCGGAGCGCGTCTACACGGAGTCGACGGTGGAAGGACTCACCGGTACTGCCCGCTTCGAGTGGTCGGCGCTGGACAGCTGGTTCGAAGAGGACGAAGAAGTGTTCGTCCACCCGCGCAACCCGTACACCCGCGTCGATGCCCTGAGATCGACACGCCACGTCCGGGTCGAGCTTGACGGAGCGGTGCTTGCAGACTCTCCCGCGCCGGTGATGGTCTTCGAGACCGGACTCCCGACCCGCTACTACTTCAACCGGACTGAGGTGGACTTCGACCATCTGGTCGCGACGGACACCGTCACGTCCTGTCCCTACAAGGGAATGACGAGCGCCTACTGGTCGGTGCGGATCGGCGACACGCTGCACCCGGACCTCGCCTGGGCCTACGACTTCCCGACCCGCCAGCTCCTCCCGATCGCCGGGCTCGTCTCGTTCTACAACGAGAAGGTCGACGTGGTCGTCGACGGGGAGCCGCTACCTCGGCCGAAGACCCACTTCTTCAAGTGAGTCGACGTGCCCGTCTGCGGGCAGCCGGTCGCGAGCAGCGAGGACGCGGCATCCCAAGCGCGCGGTCCGTCATATGAAGGGAATGTGATTCGAATGACCACAGCTCAGCAGGACTCCAACGGTGCGACCCGGGTTGCCTACATCCTCGGTGTTCCCCTGGCCGAGCACGTTGTGCGCCAGTGGCCGCAGATGCGCGAGATCGTGCGCACCAGGCAGCTGATCGCGGATGTCGAGGGCAATTTTCCCGAGCTCACACTGGAGGTCGGCAGGCGCCTGCACCTCGACGACGTCGTGGTGGTCGAATGGACCTGCAACTACGGCGACGGGCGCCTCTACCGGAACGTCACCATCGGTGAGCTGGAATCGGGGGAAGTCGTACGCGTCACCGACTACTGGGGTGAACCGACGACGACGCCCGAGTGGCGGAAATCGATGACCGCTCAGCTCGAGATGCCCGGCGACGGCATCTGGCCGGACAACGAGCATCTCGGCCACCACTGACGTCGCGGAATCGCAAGCGCCGGAACCTGGCGACGCGACGTCGGCGTCGGCGGAAGACCGTGAAAGGGGAGGGCTATGCCCGAGGCGTCGTTCACCAGCCTGGCCGTCGTGATGGGGGTGGCGTTCCTCGCGCCGCTCGTGCTCGGTCTGTTTCCTCGGCTGAAGGTTCCTGCGGTCGTGCTCGAAATCGTCCTCGGCATCGTCGTCGGGCCGCAGGTGCTCGGGTGGGCCAGCGTTGACGAGCCGGTCCAGATCGTCGCCCTCATCGGGCTCGGGTTTCTGCTCTTCCTCGCCGGCCTCGAGCTCGATTTCGACCAGCTGCGGGGCCGGCTGCTGAAGGTCGCCGCGGTCGGGTTCGCCATCAGCTTCGTGTTGGCGGTCGTCGTCGGGTTCGCGCTCGACGCGGTCGGCTTCGTGCGGAGCCCTCTCCTCGCCGCGGTCGTGCTCACTGCCACCTCGCTCGGCCTGGTGATCCCGGTGCTCAAAGAGGGTGGACACAGCTCGACTCGATTCGGTCAGCTCGTCATCGCCGGCGCGTCGATCGGCGACTTCGCCGCGGTGCTGTTGCTGTCCCTGCTGTTCTCCCGCGACTCCACGGACGTGGGCACGAAGGTGGTGTTGCTCGTCGGCTTCGTCCTCGCAGTCGCACTCATCCTCTTCACGTTGAGTCGCCACCGCCGGTCGATGCCGATCAGCAAGCTGCTGACCAAGCTGCAGGACACGACGGCGCAGATCCGCGTACGCGGATCGATGCTGCTCCTGCTGCTCCTGGTCGTGCTCGCCAGTCAATTCGGGCTCGAAACGATCCTCGGTGCCTTCATCGCGGGCGCGATCGTCAGCGTTCTCGACCGTGGTGGTGTGCGCACCCATCCCCAGTTCCGGCTGAAGCTCGAGGCAATCGGCTACGGCTTCCTGATCCCGGTCTTCTTCGTCACGAGCGGGTTGCGATTCGACCTGAACGCACTGCTCGATGCACCGAGCACGCTGCTGAGAGTGCCGGTGTTCCTCGTGGCGCTGCTCGTCGTCCGCGGCATCCCCGCGTTCGTCTACCGGCCGCTCGTCGGATCGAAGGGAGCCGTCGCCGCGGGCTTGCTGCAGGCGACGTCGCTGCCTTTCATCGTGGCGGCGATGGAGATCGGACTCGCGATCGGTGCGGTCACGCAGGCGACGGCAGCCGCGTTCATCGCAGCGGGGTTGCTCTCGGCGTTGGTCTTCCCGATCGTCGCGCTCGGCGTCCTGCGCAGCGCCGAACCGGCCGAGATGACCGGCACCCGGGCACGGACTCGATGAGCGGGCCGACGGGCACCTCGACGAGCTCAGCCGTCGCCTGAGGACTTCCGACTCGGCGCGGTGACATCGAGCCGGAGTGTGTGCCGGCCGCCCTTGATCACGTACTTCGTGGAGTCGAACGGCACGCTCGCCCACGGCGATGCGATTCGGGGGTAGTCGGCGATCCGTTGCCTGGTGCCGGCGACGGTGAGCGGCTTGTCCCACCCGAACGTGACCGGCCCTTGCGAGGGTGACGTCCAGTCGACGTCGAACCCGGTCGAGTTGACCTCGGGATCGCCGAGCGGCCGCACCACCGGCTGGTGCGCGGTGATCGCCCGCTGGAACTCGGCGAACGTTCCCGAGGCGCCCTTCGATCCGATCTCGGTGATCCACACGTTGTTGGGGCCGCCGTCGGCCAGCAGCTCGAACGGTTGCTGCATCCCGTTTGTGTCGAACCTGGCGAGGTCGTTGGTGACCCACGACGGAGTGCGCCTCGAGTACAGCGCGAGGTATTAGTTGTCGAGACGGGCGAACGTCCAGTTGTCGGCGCGCACGACCTCGTCGAACTTCTCCTGCGGCAAATACGCGTGGGTGTACTCCTGGTACGAACCGGTGAGCG
>JBBQMI010000370.1:0-3092 GCA_038328825.1 Acidimicrobiia bacterium
AGCGCACCGAAGACGGTGAGCTCCTCCCAGTCGTCGCGTGCTCCCAGCGCGTGGAGGAGACCGGGCGGCTGACCAGGTCCGAGCGGGACGCCGAGCGAGTCCTTCGGCCGGAGCATCGCAACGGCCTCTTCCATCGGAACCGTCATGGTCGGACCTTACCGGCCGGGGTTTCGCAGGGAATCACGGCAACCACAGCGAATCCGGTCAAGGCCGACCACACACCCGCCGATCAGGGATGGATCGTCGGTTCGGGACGCCGCACCGCCCGCTCGGGTTCGCCGGCTCACACCGGTGGACCTTGGGTGGTGCGGCTCCCCGAATCGACGGCCACCACACTCCACTCCGATCCGCAGGGGCCCATGGACCAGCAACCACTGTCGAGGCGAGCCTTCCTCGGCCGAGCCGCGGTCGCAGCTGCGGCTGCCGGTGTCGGCGTGGCACTCACGACCTCGAGCGCCGGAGCCGCCGACAAGCCGAGCCCGGCGAAGGCGAGGAAGGCCGAGGTTCCGTCGGCGCCCGTCGAGGACAACGTGCCGGCGGAGTCGGCGGGCGGTGGAACGGTCGAGACGTTCGCGCTCGATCCCGTCGGTGGGGGCAGCTCGTGTCGCGGTGGCACCGGCAACGGCACCTGCGCGGCGTGTACCGCGTGCAAGAAGCATGCCGAGAACAAGATCTTCAAGACCAAGGAAGCGGCCGACAAGTTTCGGGCCCATCCAGGTTGCCGGTGCCAGGTCACAGCCGGCCAGGTCGTCGACACCGACGTCGCCGCAGCGGTGTTCGCCAAGGGCGACGTCGCCGACAAGCGCGACCCCGAGACCGGTGGACTGCTCGCTCCGGGGAGCGGCGTGACCGTGCCGGTGATGGCCGCGACCTTGCCGGTCATCGCTGTGGGTGGCGGTGCCCTCGGGTACTACCTGATGCGTCGCCACGACCGGGCGGCCGCGCCGGCCGAGGTCGACCGGGGCGACTGGAAGTAGGACACGAGTTCGCGTCCGCCCCTCAGCCGAGGGTGGAGCGGAGGAACTCGAGCGTTCGCAGCCACGACTGCGCGGTCGCGTCGGGATCGTGGGTCCCGAGCGCGTTCGTCTCGTTCGCGAACGCGTGCCCGGTGCCGGGGTACATCGTGAACGACACGTCCTTGCCCATGTCGCGCAGACGCGCCTCGAGGTCGAGGACCGCCGCGGCCGGGAAGAACTCGTCGCCCTCGGCGAAGTGTCCGAGCACAGGCGCGCTGAGCCCCGACCAGTCGGGCTCCCCGTCGCCGAGCGGCGCCCCGTAGAAGGGAACGGCGGCACCGATGCGGGCGCCCTCCCGCGCCGCGAGCACGAGGGTGAGCATCCCGCCCATGCAGAACCCGACGACACCAACCTGCTCGCCCTCGACGGCTTCGTGGCCGAGGAGGTAGTCGACCGCGGCCGACATGTCGCGCGCCGCCCGGTCGAGCGGGAGCGCGTTCATGAGCTCCGCGGCCTTGTCCATCTCGGTGTGCTGCGCGATCTCACCGTGGTACAGATCGGGCGCGAGGGCCACGAAGCCCTCGGCGGCGAGGCGGTCGCACACGCCTTCGATCTGCGGGACGAGCCCCCACCACTCCTGGACCACGAGGATCCCGGGTCCGGAACCCAGGTCGGGCACCGCGAGGTATCCGGCGGCGGGGTTCCCATCGGCGGTGAACTCGACGTTGTCTCCCATGACGCGGACAGTACCCATCACGGCCTGCCACCGCTCGCCGCCCGCGGCCGGCCGCTTCCCTCAGGCCCGGGAGACGACCGCGTCGGCGAAGCGCCGGAGGAGATCGATCTTCTCGGCGAGCGGTTGCGTGTCGGGTTCGAGCGTGTACGGATAGCGGAAGCCGACGACCACGTCGGTGACGCCGACCTCCTCGAGGCGACGGACCCCGTCGAGCGAGAATGCGTCGAGCGACACGACGTGCACCTCGAACGGCTCGTCGGTCCGACCCGCCTCGGCGAGGTGGGTGTGGAGCTTCTCGAGGAGACCCGCGAGCTCGTCGCCGTCACCACCCGCGTGGATCCATCCGTCGCCGAGACGCGCCGCCCGACGCAGCGCGGGATCGGAGTGGCCGCCGACGAGGATCGGGATCGGCTCGCTCGGCACCGGGCAGATCTTCATCCGGGCGACGTCGACGAGGTCACCATGGTGCTCGAACCAGTCGCCCGCGCAGAGTCCCCGCACGACCGCGATCACCTCGTCGAGCCGCTTGCCGCGTGCGGCCCACGGTTGACCGAGGGCAGTGAAGTCCTCCGGCCACGGGCTGATCCCGAGTCCGAGCCGCAGGCGGTTCTCGGCGAGCACCGCGACGCTCGCGGCCTGCTTCGCGAGGAGCACCGGCGGGCGGACCGGCGCCTTGACCACGAACGTCGTGAACCGCAGCCGTTCGGTGAGCGCGGCGAGGTACGGGATCAACGAGAACGGCTCGATCACCGGCTTGTCCTCGATGAAGCCCCGGTCGCCGTCGGTCGTGTAGGGGTACGTCGTGTCGGACTCCGCCGGGAACATGATGCTGTCGGGGATCGCGATCGAGTCGTAGCCCGCGTCTTCCGCCGCCTGGGCGAGCGGCCCGAGGAACATCGGATCGCAGAACGCCTCGGCATAGGTGAATCGCATGGTCGACCACGTTAGGCCCGGTTTCGCCCGGCGGGGGTGTCGGAGTTGCGGGATCTGGGACGATGGAGATGCGTGGGGACAGACGACGACCGCATCCCGGTACCGGACCAGGGCCCCATCCTGCTCGCGCTCTACGACCGCGCGCTCCCCGAGGTGTTCGGCTACCTGCTCCCCCGCTGCGGGAGCACGTCGGTCGCCGAGGACCTGACCTCGGAGACGTTCGTCGCCGCCGTCACCGCGGTACGGGAACGGAAGGTGCCCAGGTTGACCACGGCGTGGCTCGTCGGTGTCGCGCGGCACAAGCTCGTCGACCACTGGCGCCGCGAGGAGCGCGAGTCCTGCCGCCTCCAGGCCGTGGCCAACGAGACGGTGGTGGTCGACGACCCGTGGGACGCGCGCTGCACCTCGAGGTGCCCGACGTCGACGACGTCCACGCGCGCGCCGTCGCTGCCGGCGCCACCACGCTG
>JBBQMI010000371.1:0-3091 GCA_038328825.1 Acidimicrobiia bacterium
AGCTACGGCTTCAACGGGCTGATGAAGAACCTCGGACCGATGATCCTGATCACCCTGGTGATCGTGCTGGTGAACCTGGTCCTGACGTTCATCGCGTTTCCGTTCGACAACGCGTTCATGCGCCTGATCATCAACCTCATCGGTTGGATCGTGGGCATGGTCCTCGCGATGGGACTCATCCGGGCCTCGCTCGCGGTGACCGCCGGGCGCGCCCCGGAAGTCAGCATGTTGTTCGAGACCGAGAACCTCGGCTCGTATGTGATCGCATCGATCCTGTTCGGGATCGGCCTCTTCATCGGCCTCATCCTGTGCATCATTCCGGGGATCTTCTTCGCGGTGGTGTTCGGGTTCTTCGGTTACGTAATCGTCGAACGGGGTGAACAGAGCCCGATCGACGCGCTCAAGCGCGCGGCGGCGATCACCGAGGGCCACCGCGGTGCGCTCTTCGGATTGATGCTGGTGCTGTTCCTGATCAACCTCGTCGGCGCGATCCTCTGCGGCATCGGGCTCCTGTTCACGTACCCGCTGACCGCCATCGCGATCGCGTACGCGTACCGCACGCTCAGCGGCGAACCCGTCGCGCCGGTCAACTAGACCGGTCGGAAGGAAGAGGGCAGTACATGTTGCTAGCTGCGAATGGTGCCGCGACCGGCATCGGGATCGTGCTCTACGTCGTCGTCCTGGTGCTCATCGTCGCCGGGTACTGGCTCACCTTCACCAAGGCCGGTCAACCCGGCTGGACATCGATCATCCCGATCCTGAACATCTTCGTGCTCCTGAAGGTCGTGAAGCGACCGCTGTGGTGGGTCATCCTGATGCTGATCCCGTGCGTGAACATCATCGTGTGGATCATCGTTGCGATCGATCTGGCGAAGGCGTTCGGTCACGGCGGTGGCTTCGCCATCGGCCTGATCCTGTTGCCGCCGGTCTTCCTGCTGATCCTCGGCTTCGGGAGCTCGACCTACCAGCTCGAGCCCGACCCGCTGTTCTAGCGACCCGCTCACCACGCTTCTCGAATCGACCCCGGTGCATGCCGGGGTCGATTCGCGTCCGGGTCAGGTTCCGGAGCCGAGCCAGTGGAACGGCGCGTACGAGAGGTTGCGCACGACCCAGAACGTGACCAGCACCACGACGGCGATCACCGTGACGCGGGTCGACGGCGAGAACGTCGGCAACTTCCGGCCCCCGAGCGCAGACGTGAGCCATGTGAACAGTCCCCAGAGGATCAGGGGGAAGGCGATCACCGCGAGCACGTTGTGGTCGAGGGCACCGAGCAGGTCGCCGCGCATGAGATCGTGCGCAGCGCGCGTGCCACCGCACCCGGGACAGTCGAGACCGGTCGCGAGCTTGAACGGACAGATCGTCGGCCCTCCCCTCGGGTCGACGAGGCCGGCGACCGCGCACCCGGCCACGAGGAGCGCGCCCGCGAGGATCGGCGCGGCCACCGGTCGCCGGACGGGAGGTCGGTCCGGGCGCGCCGTCGTCGCTGTCAGTTGACTCACAATCACCAATCGTAGGTCGCCCCCATTTCCCCATCATCCCGACTCGACCAGTCGGGATTGACCCGACACGATCACGGTCGTACCGTGCGCGCGCCGCCCACCCTCGAGCAACCAGGAGTCTCCGATGTCCGATTGGGGTTTCGAAACCCGCCAGGTCCACTCCGGTGCGGAGCCCGACCCGACCACCGGAGCGCGCGCGACGCCGATCTACCAGACGACGTCGTTCGTGTTCCGTGACACCGACCATGCCGCTGCGCTCTTCGGCCTCGAGGAGCTCGGCAACATCTACACGCGGATCATGAACCCGACCCAGGCGGTGTTCGAGGACCGACTCGCCGCGCTCGAAGGCGGCGTCGGCGCACTCGCCGCCGCGTCGGGGCAGGCCGCGCAGACCATCGCGCTGCTCAACCTGGCCGAGAACGGTGGGCACATCGTCGCGAGCTCGTCGCTCTACGGCGGCACCTACAACCAGCTCCACTACACCTTCCCGAAGCTCGGTGTGGAGGTCAGCTTCGTCGACGACCCCGACGACCTCGACGCGTGGCGCGCTGCGATCCGGCCCAACACCCGCGCCTTCTACGGCGAGACGATCGGGAACCCGAAGGGCGACATCCTCGACCTCGAGGGCATCAGCGCAGTCGCGCACGACAACGGCATCCCGCTCGTGATCGACAACACCCTCGCGTCGCCGTATCTCTGCCAGCCCCTGCGATGGGGTGCCGACATCATCACCCACTCGGCCACGAAGTTCATCGGTGGGCACGGCACCTCGATCGGTGGCGTGATCGTCGACGGCGGCAAGTTCGACTACGTCGCGAGCGGTCGGTTCGCCAACTTCACCGAACCCGACCCGAGCTACCACGGCCTCGTGTTCTCCCAGCTCCCCGAGCCGCTTCGGCCCGCGCAGTACATCCTCAAGGCGCGGCTGCAGTACCAGCGAGACATCGGCGCCGCGGTCTCACCGTTCAACGCGTGGCTCTTCCTGCAGGGCCTCGAGACGCTCAGCCTGCGGATGGAACGGCATTCGCAGAACGCGCTCGCGGTCGCGCAGTGGTTGGAGGCACGTGACGAGGTCGAGTGGGTCGCGTACCCGGGCCTCGCGTCGAGCCCGTGGAACGAGCGGGCGAAGCAGTACCTCCCGAACGGCCAGAGCGGGATCCTGGCCTTCGGCATCGCGGGCGGGATGGACGCCGGGAAGGCGTTCATCAACGGACTCGAGCTCCACAGCCACCTCGCCAACGTGGGCGACGTACGCAGCCTCGCGATCCACCCGGCGAGCACGACCCACCAGCAGCTGTCTCCCGAAGAGCAGGTTGCGGCGGGAGTCAGCCACGAGCTCGTGCGCCTGTCGGTCGGCATCGAGTCGATCGACGACATCCTCGCTGACCTCGAGACGGGATTCCGGGCCGCGAAGGGCGCCTAGCCTGTTCCCGTGAGCGCAGCGGAGCCGCCGGAGACATCCCGCGAACCGCTATCAGGTGAGCGATCGAGGCTGCGCAGCGAAGTGAACCATGGAGGCGGCGCGTGGCGTGCCGGCGGCGAGCCGGGACGCCGCCCGGTCGTGTCGGGGTTGGAAGCGCGGCCGCGCG
>JBBQMI010000372.1:0-3090 GCA_038328825.1 Acidimicrobiia bacterium
ATCTCGCGGTCACGAGCTACGGCGACGGCTCAGACGGCAGTCCGCCGCTGCCGGCCGCGCTGCGAGCTTCGGTGACGCACGACCCCGATATCACGGCATCGGCTCGGGTCGTGGCGGGAATCCCCGCAGAGGTCGACGGCACCGCCGTGGACCTGCTGGCACTCACGCCGCTCTCGGGTGATGTCTCACCACCTGTGGTGGAAGGGCGAGCGCCCCGGGTGCAGGGTGAGATCGCGCTCGGCGGTACCACGCTCGGTCGTCTCGGCGCGGAGATCGGCGACACCCTCTCGGTTCGCGTCGAGGGCCGTCGGCCGTTGCGCCTCCAGCTCGTCGGCCGGGTCGTCCTCCCCAGGGTGAGCGGGCGCGCCCAGCTCGGCACCGGCGGTGTCGTCACGATGGCCGATGCTTCCGACCTCATCGGGGCGCAGGCCGGCTACCCCAACCTCGCGCTCCGGCTACGACGGGGCGCGGATACGTCGGCTGTCCTGGCTCGACTCGATCGGAAGTACTGCGAAGGCGCGCCGCCGGATACCGGGTGTCAGCTCTATCGGTTGCAGAACGACGCGCCGACCGATCTCGTGGACTTCGGTCGGGTCGACAATCTGCCGCTCTTGCTCGCGCTCGTGCTCGCACTCATGGGAATCGGCACCCTCGCGTACATGATCGTGACCTCGGTGCGTCGACAGGAGCGCGAGTTCGCGATCCTGCGGACCCTCGGGTTCACGCGTCGGCAAGTGGTGAGCACAGTGGCAGCCGAAGCGTCGGCCGTCGCCGGCCTCGCGTTGGTCATCGGGATCCCGCTCGGCATCGCGCTCGGTCGGTGGCTCTGGGCGGTGCGCGCGAGCGACCTCGGGACAGTGATCGAGCCTCGGGTGTCGATCGTCGAGCTCCTCGTGGTGGTGCTTGCCGGCGCCGTCGTCGCGAACGTGGTGGCGTCGTACCCTGCCTGGCGGGTCGCCCGGCTCGAGCCCGCCGACCGACTCCGCGTCGAGTAGCGCCGGCCGCTCGGGCGCCCCGTTCATCTGCCGACCTGCGTAGGCTCCCCGGTCGGTGGACATCGTTCTCGCAGCACTCGTCGGGTACCTCTGCGGGACGTTCCCGTCTGCCGACATCGTGAGCCGGATCGCGACCCGGGGTCGCGTCGATCTGCGCGAAGCGGGGAGTGGCAACCCGGGCGGGCTCAACGCGATGCAGCAGATCGGAACCGCGTGGGGAGTGGTCGTGATCGTGCTCGACCTCGTGAAGGGCACGGTCGGTGCGCTCGCCGGATGGGCAATCGGTGGTGACGCGGGCGCGTACGCGGCGGCTACGGCCACGATCGCGGGACACATCTTCCCGGTGTGGACGCGGTTCCGCGGCGGCAAGGGAGTGGCGACGTCGGCGGGCGCGTGCCTCGCGGTGTTCCCCGCGTTCTTCCCGATCGACGCCGCGGTCGCGGCGTTCTCCACCGCGAAGACCCGTCGACCGGAGCGCACGATCCTCGCCAACGCGGTCGCGTGGGTCGGCGCGTCGTTGCTCTGGTGGGGCTTCGGGTGGCCAAACCTCTGGGGTCCCCCACCGACGTTCGGCATCGTCGTGTTCTCGGTGGTCGGCACGCTGTTGATCCTCGGGAAGTTCCGGGCCGCGGCGCTCGCGGCGAAACGCGAGGCGGCGTAAGGGTTCGCCTCAGGTCGCGACGCGATCTGATCCGGTTTGTTCCGGTGCTCCGAACAGCGTGCATCCGTCCGCACCTAGCGACCGCACTGCTCCGGTGCCCGGGGGGTCAATCCTCCGGGCACCGGTGATGACGACCGCGGGTCCCGCCGGCCGCGGTCGTCACGCGTCCGGGGTCGGTTCGGTCGCGCCGGGAGCTGCGGCCTTCGCGTCTTCCGACACGCTGATCTCGCCGACGATCCGCGTGATCTGCGCGTCGGCGTCGGCCGGCGCCGTGCCACGGTGACTGCGGTAGACGAGGTCGCCGATTTCCTCCTTCAGCGCGCTGATCTGCTTGTCGGTCTTGTAGTCGTCGAACTTGTCCTGGCCGGTCTCCGCGAGCTGTTGGGCCTTCTCGCCCATCTGCTTCGACGTCTCCTTGACCTTGTCGAGGAATCCCACGGGCACTCCGATCTCGGTTGGCGGTCGTCGGAAACTATCGGCGGTCCGAGGGCGTCGGTGAAGGGTCGTCCGGGTAAAACAATGGGCATGGCAGTCGGGTTCGGGATCACCGAAGCCCGACGTCACGAACCGGCGGCGCCGAGGATCGCGCGGGCCCAGGCGACGTCGGGGCGGGAACGGCGTCGGGTCGCGAGCGCATCGGGTACGTCGATCTCGAGGCGCACGAGCGCGCCGCCGAGCGTCTTGCCGAGGTTGTCGCTGCGCAGCGTGCGGGGGCCGCCACCGCCGAGCGCACCGCGCAGCACGAAGTTCAACGCCCGCACGTTCGGGACCTCGTAGCGCACGACCGTGCCCTGCACCATCGACCCGAAGTGCTCCTTCACCCGATCCGCGGTGACCTCGGCGACGATGAGCGCGTACGTCTCGTCGTCGTCGGCGAAGATCGCGACGTCGGACACGTCACCCTTGTCGCCCGCCCGGTACCCGCACAGCTCTCGGAGCATCAACCGCGCCATCAGACATCCTCCAGCGTGACGGTCACGTGCGGGTCGACGAGCGCCTTGTCGACGAGCGTGGGCCAGATCGTGAGCAGCTCGCTCGCGCCGCCCGGTCCGCCGCGACCCATACCGGTGAGCCCGGCGGGTGGTGCCGACAAGGTGAGTGGCGTCATCTCGCGCGCGACGAGCGCGGCGGTGCGCTCGTCGTCGCAGCGCCACGCAACGCGCATCACGACCTCGGGGGGCTCCGCTTCGGTCGTCGGCACCGTCGGCCCGCCGAGGGCATCGACGCCCCAGCGCTCGAAGCACCACTCACGCACGTCGTGGCCCGCCATCTCGACCCGCCGCACGAAGATCGCCGCCGCGACCTCGGCCTTCTCGCGCGCGTCGGGCCACGAGAACGCGACCTTGGCTTCGCCGGCCCAGCCGGCGTGGTGGGCGAGGAGCGCCGTGTAGGCGGGGGTGGCGGGTCGACCCCGCACGTCGCTGACCCGGACCC
>JBBQMI010000373.1:0-3088 GCA_038328825.1 Acidimicrobiia bacterium
CGCGCGCCCGACTCGAGACGATCTCGTGGCCGGCGCCGGGATAGGTCACGAGCTCGCACCCGGCACCCGAGATCTCGATGGCGTCGCAGGCGCTCGCGCCCCACGCGTACGGCACGGTGGTGTCGGCTGCACCGTGGAACATGATCGAGGGTGGGTCGTCGGCAACGGGGGTTCCCCCGGTGGCGCCCGCGATGGACACTGCCGCCGCGATCCGCGACTCGGCCGGGCCGCGCTCACCCGGGAGGTAAGCGAGGTTCAGCGACGTGACCGCGCCGGCCGAGTAGCCACCGGCCGAGATCGCCTCCGGGTCGATCCGGTAGTCGTCGGCGTGCTCCCGGAGCCAGACGATCGCGGCGTCGGCATCGTCGTACGCATCGAGCATCGCTTCGATGCTTCGAGCATCGATGCTCGCACCGATCTCGGGCCGGAGCCGGTACTGCACCGACGCCGACACGAAGCCCCGGGCCGCGGAGTCACGCGCGTAGTCCTCCATGTTGGCCTTGTCCCCGCCCGAGAAGTAGCCACCGTGGAACCAGACCATTGCCGGACGCACCGGCGCCGCGTCGCCGACCGGTTGGTACACGTCGATCTTCAGATCGACGCGCTCGCCGCGCGAGTTCACGGCGGTGCGGTACACGATGTCGCGCTGCACGGAGACGTCGTCGAACACGCGGTCGTAGTAGCGACCTCGCGACGGTGGGCGCGGGCCGAACCCGAGCGGCACGTCGACCCGACCCAGCCGGGACGCCTCGACGCGCAGCTCGCAGGCCGGGGTCGCGTCGCACGCGTACTGCACGCCCTGGTAGTCGACGATGTCGAACCACACCGGGAGGGTGGCGTCGATGCCGCCATCGGCACCGGCAACCACATAGGACCCACCGCTCGAGTCGCAGTTGCCGCCTTCACCCACGGCGCACTGTTGGATCGAGACCCCGGCACCCGCGCGGAAGTGCTCCCCGACGACGTGCACGGGCGAGCCGTCTGCGAGGCCCGTCGTCGGCTCCGCGGTGATCGTCGGGGTCGGCAGCGTCGGGGCGTCGGGATCGAACCCGAGTGGGATCGTGACCCCGTCGGAGAAGGACGGCCCGACCCGCAGGACACACGGCTCGTCGACCGTGCGGCAGTCGGTCGCGTCGGCCGGTCCGAGGTTCGAGAGGAAGACACTCACGCCGAACAACAAGCCAAATGATCCGTCGGGCTCGACCTCGACGTAGCTCGCAGTGTCGAAATCGCAGACCGCGTCGGGCGCCGCGCTCACGCACTCCGAGGCGAGGACCGTGGCGGCGGGCCGGAACCCCGATCCGGTCACCATCACGAACTGCCCGTCGCGGAGGTCCGTCGAGGGCGTCACCGTCACGGTCGGGATCGGCGGGAGCGGCCCGTCGGGATCGAAGCCGAGTGGGAGCACGATCGTGTCGGGCCGTGACGGCTCGGACGACAGCCTCACCGCGAGCGCGCAGGCCGCCGGCCGACAGTCGACACGGCCGCCCGGACCGTCGAGCGCGGAGAACACCGTGAACGACGTGGTGAAGGCGCCGTCTTCGACTTCGGGATAGACCTCGCTCGCGGAATCGCAGGCGCCGACGCCGGCTCCCACCGACACGCACTGGGAGAGCACCGGGTACCCGCGCCGGAACCCCGACCCGGTGACCGTGATGCTCTGGCCGTCGACCAGCCCACCGGTCGGCGTGGCGGTGGCCGTCGGTGGCGGCAGGAGCGGAGCTGCGGGATCGAACGCGAGAGGCAGGAAGATCTGGGAGTCGAACGTCTCGGATGAACCGTCGGCGACCACGAGTTTGCACCCGACGGTTCGGCAGTCGACCGCTCCCCCGTCGCCTGGGTACAGCCGCGCCGCGATCGTCCACTCGAGCGTCCCGCCACCCGCCACGTCGAGCCGGATGAAGCCGATGTCTGCGAGGTCGCAGCCGCCGAGATCGGTTGCGCCCATGACGCACTCCAGCACCTGACGGTACGACGACGGCTCGCCGCCAGTGACCGTGACGGCAACCGCTTGCCCGTCGCGCAGCGCGGTGGCGGGCGAGACCGCTGCCGAACCGGCCGCAGTCGCGGTCTCCGCCGACAGGCCGCCGACTACGAGCGCCATCACCACGCCCACGACGCCCGCCGTGCGCATGAGCAGTGACCGTCGTGCCTGCACCCGTCCCCCTGACCGTTGTGTCCGGTTCGGTACGCTAGGGCGGGCCCGGCTTCACCGGCAAGCACGTTCGCTACGGTGTTCTCCGTCGCGGGTGTAGCTCAATGGCAGAGTCCCAGCCTTCCAAGCTGGTCATGCGGGTTCGATTCCCGTCACCCGCTCTACTGCGTTACCGCTGGGCAGCGGCTCGGTGCAGACCTTCCCGACTGCCTCACCGACAGGCCGTCGAGCTCGGCGTGCCCCCTACGTGCCCCAGCCCGCGACGCTGCCGCGCTTCACGCAGCCCAGTCGCCGAGATCGTGCCGGGTGACCCGACGTGCCTTCCCGGTCTTGCGTTGCACTGCGAAGGGCTGGCGGTTCCGCTGACCGTCGTCCTTAGACTTGCGGGGCTTGCAGAGGTTGCAGCCCTTCCAGCGTCGCGAGGTCGAGTGCTGTGCCATGAGGCGAGCCTACGACCGAGCGCCTGCGAGCGAAGCGTCGAATTGAGGCAGGTCAGCTCGCGGCTGCACTGAGCACGGCGCGTGCTTCGGGGGCGTTGTGATCGACCGGGACGAAGTGCACCTGACCGTCGTCGTCGACCTCGTCGATGCGCACCACGGACCAGAAGCCCTCGTAGCCGGCTATGAGGACCACGCCGGGCTGGACGGCCGCGGGATCGATCGCTCGGTCGATCATCGACCAGTTCCGCCCTTCGTCGTCTTCGGCGTTGAGGTCGGCCCAGAGATCGATTCTCGGTGCCTTCATGGTCACTCCCCCGTTCGGCCCGGGTTGGGGACGACTCGGTGCGTGGTCCCGATGATACGACGCACCAGCTCATCGAGATCCTGGTGTACGACGTCGTAGTGCGGCGCGGCCCCGGTGTCCCAGAGCTCGAGGCCGGACCCGTAGAGGTCACCGGCCGTGAACAGCACAACCCAGTCGACCTTCGGGAAC
>JBBQMI010000374.1:0-3083 GCA_038328825.1 Acidimicrobiia bacterium
GACGGTTTTGCCGTGCGCGCCGCCGACACGGTCGCCGCCTCCGAGCCCATCCCCAAGCGGCTCACCGTGGTCGGCGAGCTCCCGGCCGGGCGGGCACCGACGGTCGCGGTCGGCGAGGGGGAGGCGATCCGGATCATGACCGGCGCACCGATGCCGGCCGGTGCCGATGCCGTGGTCATGGTCGAGCGCACCGAGCGCGTGGGCGAAGACGCCGTGCTCATCCGTGTACCCGCACGTGCCGGTGACCACGTGCGCCCGGTGGGCGGCGACGTGGTGAGTGGCGCGTTGGTCTTCGATGCCGGGACCACGGTGCGCGCCGCGCACGTCGGCGTGCTCGCGACGCTCGGGTTCAGTGACGTCGCGGTCTACCCGCGCCCGCGCGTCGGGGTGCTCTCCACCGGTGACGAGCTCGTCGAAGGCCCGCGCGCGCTGGCACCCGGCCAGATCCGCGACTCGAACCGGCCGATGTTGCTGGCGCTGCTCGCCGACGCCGGGTGTGAACCGATCGATCTCGGGGTGGCCCGCGACGACGAAGCGCTCATCACGCGTCGACTCGAGCGGGGGATCGAGCGGTGCGACGCGCTGATCACGAGTGGCGGTGTGTCGGTGGGCGACTACGACTACGTGAAGGCCGCGCTCGACCGCTTCGGTGTGTTGCGGTGGTCGCAGGTCGCGATCCGGCCGGCGAAGCCGCTCGCGTTCGGCGTGGTCGACGGGACCCCCGTCTTCGGGCTCCCCGGCAACCCGGTGAGCTCGTTCGTGAGCTTCGAGCTCTTCGCCCGGCCCGCGCTGCGCCAGATGTCGGGACACCAGGTGATCAGCCGTCCCGAGGTTACCGCGACGGCCTCGGAACCGATGGCGCGTCGCGCCGACGGGAAGCTCCACCTCGACCGGGTGCGGGTCGACGTCGACGAACGAGGTCGGTATGTGGTGGCTCGCAGCGGCGCGCAGGCGAGCAACGCCCTCGGGGCGATGGCCGCGGCCGACGGTCTCGCCCTGCTCCCCGACGGCCCCGGCGTCGAGGCCGGCGACGAGGTCCGCGTGATGCTCCTGCGGTAGAGCCGGCCCCGCGCCGGCAGGGTCGATGGAACAGGTTTCCGGGGTCGCCCGCGCGGGACCCCGGAAACCTCGCCTCCCGCGCGATCTGATGTGGCGCTACTCCGTGACGGTGCAGGTCTCGTCGGGCGTCGCCGGCGTGAGTGCGGTGCCGCGCTCGGCCCGAGCCGAGGAGATCTCGACGGCGCCGTCGACGGTGACGGGTGTCGAGCAGGTCACGAAGGTTCCCGAATGGGTGGGCGCGTCGGCGGTCGCCATCTGCGCGTCGGCTGCACCGAGGGCCACGAGCACGGCGGTGATGCACACGAGGTAACGAGCGAGACGCATTCGACACTCCCTGGGGGGCGGGTGATGCATCGATTGCACCACGGCGTCGACCCGCTCTCCATGGGGCGTTCGACCCAACCGATCGGCGGGAACACCCCTCCGGTGCCTCGCCTACGCTGATTCCGTGCCCTCCGTCCCGCTCGTCGATCCGTTCGGGCGTCGCGTCGAGGACCTCCGGCTCTCGGTCACCGATCGCTGCAACTTCCGGTGCACCTACTGCATGCCGGCCGAGGGCCTCGACTGGCTTCCGCGGACCGAACTGCTCACATACGAAGAACTCGCGCGAATCGCCCGCATCTGTGTGGAGCGTTGGGCTTTCTCGGGGATCCGGATCACCGGGGGCGAGCCGACCGTCCGGGCGCACCTCCCCCGGCTGTTCGAGCTGCTCGCACCGCTCGGCGTCGACCTCGCCATGACGACGAACGGGGTGAAGCTCCCCGACCTCGCGGTCGAGCTGGCCGCGGCGGGCCTGCAGCGCGTGAACGTGTCGCTCGACAGCCTGAAGCCCGACGTGTTCGAGCGGCTCACCCGGCGGCCCGATCTCGACAAGGTCCTCGCGGGGATCGACGCGGCCCTGGCCGCGGGACTCGGACCGGTGAAGGTCAACTGCGTCGTGATGCGCGGAATCAACGACGACGAGGTCGTCGACCTGGCCGCCTTCGGGCGCGAGCGCGGCGTCGGGCTGCGCTTCATCGAGTTCATGCCGCTCGACGCCGACGGCGGCTGGAACCTCGACCAGGTCGTTCCCGCATCGGAGATCCTCGAACGCATCGACGCCGTGTTCCCGCTCGACCTCAGCGCCCGGACCCGCCACGACGACGCGCACGTCGAACCCGCGGCCCGATTCGCGTACCGAGACGGTGGCGGCGACGTCGGGGTCATCGCGAGCGTGACCGAACCGTTCTGCGGCAACTGCGACCGGGTCCGCCTCACCGCCGAGGGCAAGTTCCGGACGTGCCTGTTCGCGCTCGAGGAGTTCGACCTCCGGGCCCAGCTCCGGGCCGGCGAAGGCGACGACGCGATCGCTGCGACGATCGAACGCGCGGTCGGCACGAAGTGGGCCGGCCACCGGATCGCGAGGGTCGACTTCGTGCGGCCGACCCGCTCGATGAGCCAGATCGGCGGCTGAACCGGCCCGTTGGGCCGGGACCGTCACTGACCTGCACCTACACTGTCGCTCCATGCCGCCTGAGTTCACGCACATCGACCCGCTCGGCCGCGCCCGGATGGTCGACGTCACCGCCAAGGAAGCCACCCACCGTCGGGCGATCGCGCGCTGTCGGGTCCACATGGAGTCGGAGACCGCGTCGAAGATCGCATCCGGCGCGATCTCGAAGGGTGACGTTCTGGCCGTCGCGCGCGTTGCCGGCATACAAGCCGCGAAGCAGACGCCGAACCTGTTGCCGTTGTGCCACCCCCTGCTCGTCGGCTCGGTGTTCGTCAACTTCCGCATCGAGGAGCTGCACGTCGAGGTGGAGTGCCAGGTCGAGACGGTCGACCGCACCGGTGTCGAGATGGAAGCGATGACCGCGTGTGCGATCGCCGCGCTCACGATCTACGACATGTGCAAATCGGTCGATCGGGGCATGACGATCGGCGAGATCGCGCTCTGGGAGAAGACCGGTGGCCGCTCGGGCATGTGGCGTCGCCCGTCCGACGACGGCGAGGAATTCGACCGCTGACCCTCGCTCGATCATCAG
>JBBQMI010000375.1:0-3056 GCA_038328825.1 Acidimicrobiia bacterium
GCCGTCGAGCGCGTGGACCATGCGGTGCAGCTCCTCCGACGTGACGTCGAGCGGGGGCATGAGCACCACGACGTCGCCGAGCGGTCGGAGCAGGACGCCCCGGTCGACCGCCGCCGCGCAGACGCGCCGGCCCCAGCGGAGGCCGTCGTCCGGTGGCGCGAGCTCGACGCCCCCCATGAGCCCGCAGAGTCGCACGGCACCGACCGCGGCGCGCGGCCGGATCCGGTCGTCGAGCAGGCCGCGCAGCTCCTGCGAGCGTTCGCGCACGTTCGCGAGCACGTCGCGCGTGTCGATGAGCTCCAGGTGGCGCAGCGCGACCGCAGCCGCGAGCGCGTTCCCGCTGTACGAGTGGCCGTGATACAGCGTGCGCTCGCTGAGATCGGGCCCGAGGAACGCGTCGAAGACCCGCCCCGCCGCCACGGTCGCCGACATCGCGAGGTAACCGCCGGTGATGCCCTTGCCGAGCACCAACAGGTCGGGACGGGCGCACTGCTCCGACGCGAACAACGTGCCGGTGCGTCCGAAGCCGGTGGCGACCTCGTCGTGGATCAGCAGCACGTCGTGCTCGCGACACGCGGCCGCGAGCGCCGCGATCCCTTCAGGTGCGGCGAGGTGCATACCGGCCGCGCCCTGCACGAGCGGCTCGACGATGACCGCCGCGAGCTCCGACCCATGGTCGGCGACCATCGCGACCGCGTGCTGGAAGCACGCGGGATCGTCGAACCCGGGTGCGCGCAGCACCGGGAACCGCAACGGATCGAACAGCTCGGTCCCGAAGCCGCCGTCGCCGAGCGACAACGCCCCGATCGTGTCGCCGTGGTACGCACCCCCGAACGCGAGGAACGTCGTGCGCCCCTCGACGCCGCGGTTCACCCAGTACTGGAACGCGATCTTGAGCGCCTGCTCCACGGCCGAAGCGCCGTCGGACGCGAAGAGGAAGTGCGGATCGTCGACGGGGACGACGGACGCGAGCGCTTCGGAGAGCTCCACCACGATCGTGTTGCCGTTGCCGAGCATCGTGGTGTGCGCGCCACGGTCGAGCTGGGTGCGGATGGCGTCGTCGAGCTCGGGGACGTGGTGCCCCAGCGTGTTGACCCAGAGCGACGAGATCGCGTCGAGGTAGCGGTTGCCCTCGCTGTCGACGACCTCGTGTCCATCGGCGTGGTCCACGACGATCGGCGCGTTGTCGGTGTACGCGCCCATCTGCGTGAACCCGTGCCACACCACAGCCGCATCCCGCTCGGCCCACGCCACGTTCGTTCCACTCGCTCGTCGCGCCTGGGTCCCGTCGTCACGAGTCCGCTCGCTGCACATAGGAGCGGATGCTAGGGCCGGGTCGGTACTAGCTCATGAGGGCGGCGCAGAGCTCGCTGAAGACCTCGACGTAGCGGTCGATGTCGGCGTCGGTGTGCTGGACGGAGATCGTCCACTGCTCCTCGTTGCCGGGGGTCATGAAGATCCCCCGGTTCACGGCCCAGGGGTACGACGCCTCGTAGAGCGCATCGTTCGTGCCGAGGAAGTCGCGGTAGTTCCGGAGCCTGTCCCGGGTGAACGAGATCGCGCCCTTCCCGCCGAGGTCGACGGTGTAGGCGGGGATGTCGTGGATGTCGATCGCGGCCTGGAGGCCGTCGGCGAGGCGGGTACCGAGGTGGTTCAGGTGCGCGTAGGCGTCGGGGGTCAGGACCTCGGTGAGGGCCGCGAGCCCGGCGGCCGCGATCAACGGGTTGCCGTTGAACGTCCCCTGCTGCGCCGCGCCGTGCGCGATCACGTCCATGAGGTCGGCCCGGCCACCGAACGCTGCGCCGGGGGTGCCCCCGCAGATGGCCTTGGCGAAGCAGGCGAGGTCGGGTTGCACGCCGTACCGCTCGGTCGCGCCACCGGGAGCGACGGTGGCGCCGCTCTTCACCTCGTCGAAGATGAGCACCACGCCCCGGCGGGTGCAGATCTCGCGCACCGCGTCGAGGTAGCCCGGTTCGGGTTCGACGAGCCCGATGTTCATCATCACCGGCTCGAGGATGAGACACGCGGTGGTGTCGGCGTGCTCGGCCAAGAGCGCGTCGAGTGCGGTGGCGTCGTTGAACGGGACGACGCGCGTGTGCTTGGCCACGTCGGCGGGGATGCCCTTCGACATCGGCAACGTCGGCGCGTGTTCGAGCCCGCCGACCGCCTCGGCGTTCGGCACGACCGAGAACATCACGGTGTCGTGATGGCCGTGGTACGAACCTTCGATCTTCACGATGTCGTCGCGTCCGGTCGCGGCGCGCGCCACCCGGATCGCGTCCATCGTCGCCTCGGTGCCCGAGTTCGCGAAGCGCACCTGCTCCAGCCCGAACCGACGACACAGTTCCTCGGCGAATGCCACGGTGACCTCGGTGGTGGCGGCGAAGTGCGTACCGGAACGCGCGGCGCGATCGATGGCCTCGACGACCTTGGGATGCGCGTGACCCACGACCATGCACCCGAAGCCGTTGTGGTAATCGATGCGTTGCGCGCCGTCGACATCCCACACCTGGCTGCCCTTCCCGTGGTCGACGTAGATCGGGTACGGGTCACCGGCCTGGAAGCTCGACGCGACACCGAGGGGCAACGACCGGATGGCGCGCTCGTAGAGCGCGCCCGACGCCGGGGTCGCGTCGATCAGCTTCTTCGTCTCCTCCGCGGCGAGTTCGGAGGCGCGCTTCGAGAGGTCGTCGCTCATGGCAGCCATCCGTCCTAGTGCTTGATCATGACGTGCTTGATCTCGGTGTAGTGCTCGATCGAGTAGATCGACATGTCCTTGCCGTAGCCCGACTGCTTGTACCCGCCGTGCGGCATCTCCGAGGTGATCGGGATGTGGTCGTTCACCCACACGCAGCCGAACTGGAGGTTCTTCGCCATCCGCATCGCCCGGCCGACGTCGCGTGTCCACACGCTCGACGCCAGGCCGTAGTCGACGCCGTTGGCCCAGGCGAGCGCCTGCGCTTCGTCGTCGACGCGCTGCACGGTGACCACGGGGCCGAAGACCTCGCGTTGGATGATCTCGTCGGACTGCGCCGCGCCGACGATCACCGACGGCT
>JBBQMI010000376.1:0-3039 GCA_038328825.1 Acidimicrobiia bacterium
AGTGTCGGCGCGAGCGACGCGCCGACCCCAGCGACACCGATCGTGCATGCACCCCAGAGTCGGACCGCGTCCTCTGGCGCGATGTCGAGATCGGCCGAGGCCAACGCCCGGGCGAGCGGGGCCCGGATACGGGAGGGAAGCGTGCGCGCGCCGCGGTGGGTCAACGCGCGGGTGCGCACGCTGTGCTCGGCGCGACGTGCCGCGCGCGCCAACTCGAGCACGACGAACACTGCGGCCGCGGCCACGACGACGGTCAGCATCGAGCTCCCCGTTCGGGTGGAGCAGACGAAGGCGCCTCCGGATGCGCCGCGCGGCGGAACGGGCGGCGCGGCGGCGCGACCGGGACGAGTCCGGCACCGCCGGGTTCGAAGAGGACACGCACATCGACACCGTGCTGGTCCGTTCGGGGTGCGACGACCTCCGC
Organism: Acidimicrobiia bacterium; assembly: GCA_038328825.1. GTDB lineage: Bacteria > Actinomycetota > Acidimicrobiia > IMCC26256 > JANYLB01 > JANYLB01. The sequence continues at coordinate 425 of JBBQMI010000376.1, forward strand.
GATACCCGTGACGGTCCGCGCGCCGTCGCGGCCCCGAGCGACAGAGACGACGGCGTCGACCGACATCGCGAGCTGCGTCCGGACCGCCTCGATCGGGAGAGGGACACCCGAGAGCAACACGAGTGTCTCGAGTCGGTGGAGCGCCTCCCGCACGCCGTTGGCGTGCACGGTGGTGAGCGAGCCGTCGTGACCGGTGTTGAGTGCCTGGAGCATGTCGAACGCCTCACCGCCGCGGACCTCGCCCACGACGATCCGATCGGGCCGCATCCGCAGGGCGGCCCGCACGAGGTCGCGCACCGTGACCGCACCTGCCCCTTCGGCGTTCGCGGGTCGGGCTTCGAGACGCACCACGTGGGACCGATCGAGTTGCAGCTCCGCGGTCTCCTCCACCGTGATGATCCGTTCGTGGGATGGGATCGCCGTCGACAGCGCGTTGAGGAACGTGGTCTTGCCTGCGCTGGTCCCGCCCGCGACCACGATGTTCCATCCGCCAGCCACCGCCTCGGTGAGGAACGTCTCGCCCAGTGGACCCGGCGCGAACAACGCAAGCGAGACCCGTCGGCACGCGAACCTGCGGATCGTGACGCACGGCCCGTCGACGGCGAGCGGAGGCAGCACCGCGTGGAGGCGCGAACCGTCGGGGAGGCGGGCTTCGCCGATCGAGCCGGAGGCCCAACGGACCGACGACCCGCTCGACGAGGCGCCGGATCGCGTCGGCGTCGAGCGCGAGCTCGACGGGCTCGATCCGCCCGTTGCGTTCGATGTAGGCACGGCCGGGGCCGTTGATCATCACCTCGGTCACGTCGGGGTCGGCGAGGTGGGGCTCGAGCGGCCCCAGGCCGGTGACCTCGGCGACGAGCTCGTCGACGAGGCGTCCCCGTCGCGCGTGCGCGAGCAGCGGAGCGGTGTCGGCGAGCAGGGACGCGAGCTCGTCGCGGACTCGATCGAGGGGGACTGCACCCCCTGCCCGGTCGGGTGCTGCGCCACCCGCGAGGAGGCGACGGTGCACCACCGCCTTGACCTCGGAGTCACTCGGCCCGTCGCCGGAACCGGTGCAGGTGGTCCCGAGCTCGGAGTCGAGTGTGCCCGCTGCGCTCATCGGGTCATGCCGCCGCTTCGCCCCGTGCGCTGCCGGCGTCGATCCCGACGGCTCGGAGCACGTCGCGCGCCGGCCGGGCGAGGGGATCGGGAAGGCGCGACGCGATCACGCCGGCGTCGACGGCCCGCGCGATCGCGGAACGCAGCGGGACACGGGCCACCACCGGACGGCCGAGCACGTCGGCGACCTCGCGGGCACCGAGGGACCGACCGGGCTCGTCGACGACGACGATGCCGTGCGTGGCGGCGAGGCCCGGGGACGCAACCGCCCGCCGGAGCGTGAGGTAGCAGCCCCGGACCACCATCAGCCCGACGTCGGCGACCTCGAGCACCGCGTGCGCAGCGGGAGTCGCGGCCCCGCCGAGATCGACGAACGTCGGAACCGGTCCGTCGCGCAGGGCGACGCCGAGCGCGGCCCCCGAGGTCGCCGACGCCGACAGGGACGTCGGGTCGTGGGGCGAACCGAACGGCAGCAGCGTGAGCCCCGGGACGACGTCGACGGCGAGGCGCTCGAGCGCTTCGATCGGCGCTTCGGGTCCCGCCGCGAGCCAGTCGAGGAGACCGGTCGGGGGATCGGCCGCCAGACCGAGCATGGCAGCCTGGTCGCCGGCGAGATCGGCGAGTCGGGCACCGACGCTCCGGGCGCTCGCGAGCGAGCAGGCCGCAGCGACGGTGGTGGTTCCGGAGCCACCCTTGGGTGACCACAATGCACAGAGCACGGGCGTTCCTTCCTCGAACGGCGCCGGCACTCGAAGGTGCAACGGGCGCGCGCGGGTTCCGAGGAGGAAGCACCGGGGAAGGCAGACGCAACGTAGGGCCGCGAGTCGGGGGTGTCAAGAGGTCGTAACCTGACCGGCGATGGCGGAAGCAGCGGCGTTCTTCGACCTCGACAAGACGATCATCGCGAAGAGCTCCGTGCTCGCCTTCGGGAAGTTCTTCTACCGCGAGGGTCTGCTCTCGCGTCGCGCCATCGTGCGCAGTGCTTACGCGCAGGTGCTCTACATGCTCGTCGGTGCCGACGAGTCGAAGATGGAGGAAGTCCGCGAGGCGATGCTCGCGATCACGCGGGGTTGGAACCAGGAACACGTCGCGTCGATCGTGCGCGAGACACTCGACGAGGTCGTGACGCCGATCATCTTCGCCGAGGCCGTCGAGCTGATCGACGAGCACAAGGCCCACGGCCGCAAGGTCGTGATCGTGTCGTCGTCGCCCTACGAAGTGGTGCAGCCGCTGGCGCGGTACCTCGGTGCCGACGAGGCGATCGCCACGAAGGCGAAGCTCGACGACGACGGCAACTACACCGGCGAGCTGTCGTTCTACGCGTACGGACCCCACAAGGCCACCGCGATCCGAGAGTTCGCGGCCCGCGGTGGCATCGACCTCGCGGAGTCCTACGCCTACAGCGACTCCGTCACCGACATCCCCCTCCTCGAGGCGGTCGGTCATCCCGTGGCGGTCAACCCCGACCGCGACCTCGCCCGCTACGCGCGGGAGCACCACTGGGAGATCCGTCAGTT